>JAAXHY010000182.1 GCA_012270665.1 Dehalococcoidia bacterium | reverse complement strand
TGAGCGCGGATTGGACGGGCAGCGTCACCATAGAGTGGCAGGGCCTGCGCAATCCATGGAAGGGCAAGACCTACCTGCGCAGAGCCTGCCGGGACGGGACGGTCGCTCCGGCGAGCGGCTCCCTGAACTGGAAACGGGTTGACGTTGGCGACGATGAAGACGACGGCTCCCAGTGGGTCTCGTACCCCGCCAACGAGGGCGTTCCCGGCAGCGGTAGCGTCACTTTCACGGACGTAACGCCCGGGCACTACGAACTGCGGACCGAACTGGGGCACCCTGCCTGCGGCTGGATAGTCAAGACGCTGCCCGTGTGGGTGATGGACAACTCGTATCCCGGCTGGGCGCACCTTGAGTGGGGCGACTACGTAGCGCTGGGCGACAACTGAGTGATAGAGGAGGGCGCTTCTTGAGGCGCCCTCCTCGGTTACAAGGCGGCCCTAGCCGCCGGAATCCAATCTTCGTTTCCAACTCCACTACACTTGGCCTGCGTCTGTTCGAGCGCGGGCTTCCGGTCTCAGCCGCCTCTACTTTCCAGAATGCCATGCTCTTTATCGTGAGCGGCGGGGTGTAATATACTGCACCGAGAAATATCGGAGGTCGGGGCGTGTCTATACAATCCAGGGTCGAGTTGCTCCAGGATGAAGAGATAGTCTTCGAGGATGAGCAGACTATCATCACCAACAGAAGGCTGATTGGAAACTTCGGCGTCTCCAAGGACGAAGAGTTCAACGCGTATGACCTGACCGAAGTCGGCACGCCGAACAAGTTCAACGGCGGACAGTACGGCAGGCGGGCCATCGCCCTTCGGCTGCTCATTGGCGGAGCGGCCGTGGTCATAGCGGGCGCGATCCTCCAACCCATTCTTCAGCCGGACCAGAGGATCGAGGCGCTGGTGTTCGTAGCGGGCGCTGTCGGCTCGATGGTGGGACTCTATATGCTGCTGAACGACCTCTTCCGTCCTAAGCCGAATACCACGGTCATCTTCCCCATCTTCGATGGCAAGGACATAATCTCGTCCTATCCCGACTGGGACAATCCGGAGGCCGAGCAACTCGTTCGCAGTTTCGCGCGCATCAAACGCGGCATGAGGCGTTGAGGCGTTCAGTCCCCACTGGAAGCCGGAGTACGCTGCGCCGACCCGACCGGACGCGGCGAGGCATCCGGCGATTCCGTTCTGAAGAGAGTCAGAGCGAGCGCGAGCAGCATAAGGCCGCAGGACACCTTGAGCGCGAGACTCAGGCCCGCCACGAACGCGGTCCTCACGCCCTCGCCGCCGCCCTCGGTCAGTACCGAGAGGCTTGGCTCGAAGCCGTAGGAGGCCATCGTGATGGTCACGAAGGTAGTCGAGAGCGCAACCCCGGTAACGTTCGCCGACGTCCGCACCAGGTTCACGAACCCGGATACGATGCCGTACTTCTCCGGAGTCAGGGAGCCCATTATCGCGCTGGTGTTGGGCGAACTGAACGTCGCCATTCCGAGGCCGGACAGGAATATGCCCAGTATGATCTGCCACGCAGGCGACTCGATGCCCAGAAGTGAGAGATTGAACATACCGGCGGCGGAAAACACCATGCCCGCGGCGGCCAGCCAGCGAGTGCCGAAGCGGTCGGACAGTCTGCCTGCGAGGGGGGCGACGACGGCCAGACACAGCGAACCCGGTATCATCAGGAATGCCGCGCGACTGGCCGGATAGCCCAATCCCTGAATCAGGTAGAACGGCATCAGGAAGAAGATGGCCGAGCCGCCCATGAACTGGACGAAACGCGCGCTTATGGCCAGAGAAAACACGCGGCTCCTGAACAGCGACATGTCGAGCATAGGCTCGGAGACGCGCAGTTCCCAGATTATGAACGCGACCAACAGAACGACCGAGGCGGCGAACCCCACTACAATTGGGGGCGAAGTCCACCCGACCTTCCACGCGTTCGTCATCGCAAGCAGGAACACGACCAGCGCGGCCGATGACAGGGCCGCGCCGATCCAGTCGAACGAGCCTCTGCCCGAACGAGCGGCCTGTTGAGCGTTCATCCCCTTGAGTACGAGCGCGGCTGAGAGCATCGCCAGAATTCCGACTGGTATCCCCGCGAAGAATACCCATCGCCAGCCGAAGCTGGATACTATCAGACCTCCCAGTATCGGGCCGGAGATGGCGCCAGTCCCGATTATGGTCATGTACAGCCCCATCGCCTTGCCGCGCTCGTTCGAGGGGAACACCTCGGTTATCAGCGCCATGCTGTTCGCCTGGACGCCCGCGGATGCGATTCCCTGGAGGATCTTGGCCGCGATCAGGAAGCCCAGGCTCTGCGACAGTCCGCCCATGAATGCGAAGACAAGGAATCCGGCGTACCCGATGAGATAGACGCGCTTGCGGCCTATCATGTCCGCCAGCCTGCCCATTGGCATGAGCATCGCGCTCGTCGCAAGGCTGTAGCCAAGAGTTATCCACTGCACGGTCGGGATGTCCGCCGTGAAGTGTTCGGAAATTTGCGGCAGCGCTATGTTGATTCCCGACTGGTCGGTGACCGACAGGAACATCCCGATTGCCACGGCTCCATACGCCCACCACTTGTAGTTGGGGCTGGATGTGATGCCGCTCAGTGGTCCTATGCTCAGTTTAGCCAATTAACTGTCACCGCCCGGCTGCGCCTTGACTTCCACCTCAACCCTGCCGCCTATCGCGGCGTCATCACTCTCATTCCGGCTCGACGCGGATGGCTTCAGGACCGTAAGGATTACCGATACCAGGTTGAAACTCCCCAACATCAGGAACGCGACTCTCAACCCCATAGTGAACGCCTCTTCCACACCGGAGCCGCCCGCGGCAACGGCGTCCAGGCTGGGCTCGAATCCCTGTGAGGCCATCGCGAAGGTCACGATACTGGTCACCATCCCGACTCCGGCAACGCTCGCGGTGTTCCGGGTCATGTTGAGGAACGCGGTCGCCACGCCGTACCTTTCACGTTCCACCACGCTAAGCACGGACGAGGTATTGGGCGTATAGAATATACCCATGCCAAGTCCCTGCATAGACATCGCGACCGCCACGTTCCAGGGGGCGGTGTCCGTCGTCAGCCGTCCAAGGAACAGAAGCGACGCAATGAGCATCCCCAGTCCTATGAACTCGATTCTCCGTGGTCCGAAACGGTCCGACAGCGGCCCGGACAGCGGCCCGGCGAGCGCGAATCCGATGGCGGCGGGCGTGATCAAAAGTCCCACCACTCGCGGCGAAAGGTCCAGCACGTCCTGAAGGTAGAAGGGCATCATACTGAATACGGCGTTGCCCGCCAGGAATCCGAAGAAACTGGCCGAGGCGCCCAGGGCGAATATCTTCCGCTTGAATAGTTCGAGGTCGAGCATCGGCATCGAAGCGACGCGCTCCCAATATACGAATGCCGCCAGCAGGCTGATGGAGAGCGCCAGTCCCCCTATCGAAGCCGGCGAGGCCCAGCCTATGCGGTAGGCGGTCGTCATGACCAGCAGGAACACGACGAGGCCGCTGGCCGAAAGAAACGCTCCTATCCAGTCGAAGCCGGTCGAAAGCCGCTTTAGTCCTCTAACCTTAGGCGTGTCGCGGATTAGTATCAAGGACGCGGTCGTAATAGAGATCAGTCCCAGCGGGACTCCGAGCAGGAACACGGCCCGCCACCCGAACGTGTCCACGACGAAACCGCTGACGATTGGCCCCATTATCGCGCCCATGCCCACCATCGTCATGAACAACCCGATGACACGACCGCGCTCCCGGGTGGGGAATGTGGTGGTGAGTATGGCCATGCCGTTGGCCTGAATCATCGCCGCGCCGGCGCCCTGCACGAATCGGAAGGCTATGACCGCCATCAGCTCCGAAGACAGTCCGGCCAGGGCCGCGCCAATGATGAAGACGAAGTACCCGCTGATATAGACTACCTTGCGCCCGATCATGTCCGACAGGCTTCCGGCGGGCAGAAGCAGCGACCCTGTTGCCAGAATATAGCCAAACGCTACCCACTGTACGTAGGGAATGGTGGCGCCGAAGTCCGAGGCCATCATGGGCAGCGCGAGGGTTACGCCTGTTTGGTCCAGGACGGACACGAAGGTGCCCGCGGCTATCGTCAGGAGAATCAGCCTACGCTTGCGCGGGTCGGCGACTGGTACGTTTGCGGAATTCAATATAGGTTGATTGTAGCACGGCTGATGTATTCAACCGAAACGCAACCGCATATGGCAAGCATCACAGAAGTGGTGGGCAGCGGCGCATCCGGTTCTATCCACGAAGGACACGAATCAAGGCTCTGGGTATTGTCATACTACGCTGGATACCCGCCAGAAATTTGACGCTTCCACGCATATGCGGCGCATCCGGCCAATACGGGGAGGGAGGGGAGGCTTCGCCGGCTGTCGGGGCAGCTGCCTTTCGTATGGTCTAACCCGGCGAGGAGGGACGCAATTCGCTGAGGCAGACAGGCTGCCCCGCGAACATCCGAAAGGCCGTTGACACCGGCGAAGCTTGATTCAATTATCACACTTTCATGGCGGCGGTCTTCTACGTGTTTTCAGACCCGCTTTCGATTGCTTTCCTTGACACTCGCGTACACTCATCTACAATGTTCCCAATACCAAGCACGGGAGATGTGACCATGATAGATAAATTCGGAAGCCTCTTTGCCGGGCACATTGACCTGGACAACATTGGTTTCGCGGGAACCGCCGCGAACGACCGATTCTACTCCAACGACGAGCTTATTACCGTCTTCGACAAGACGGAGGCCATCTGCACGCTCATGGACGACCTCGGCTACGACGTTTTCTGGATGGCCGAACACCACTTCCAGCCCGAGGGTTACGAGTGTATCCCGAACATTCTCCAACTCAGCGTTCACCTCGCTCACTTGACGAAACAGATCAAGATGGGCTGCGGATTCAACATCGCGCCCATGTGGCACCCGCTGAGAATGGCCGAGGACTTCGCCACCGCGGACATTCTCACCAATGGCAGAGTGATATTCGGTGTCGGTCGCGGGTATCATACGCGCGAGGTCGAGGCGTTCGGCGCGCCCATGATGGACCAGGACGAGAATCGCGACTACTTCGAGGAGCAGGTCGAGATCATCCTGAAATCCTTCGAGGAAGAGTCCTTCTCGCACAAGGGCAAGTATTACACTATCCCGCCAGAAGTGCCGTACAGAGGTTACACCCTGAAGGAGATAAGTCTCGTCCCTCGCCCCGTCAACATGCCGGTAGAATGCTGGCAGCCAATCGTCAGCGCCGGAGACCGCGGACTGAACTTCATGGCCAAGCACGGCATCAAGGGGGTCATCGGCGGCGGCGCCGCGCCCGGCGGCGCCTCTGAACAGGTCGTCAAGAAATGGCAGGATGTACAGGCCGCCCATGGTAACGAGACCGAACTTGGCGGCGACCTCATTCTTGGGATCTCATTCTTCATTGCCGACTCCCCCGAAGAGGCCATCGAGCAGGCGAGACCTTTCTACGAAGAGAACATGAAGATGTTCGCCCCCTTGGGGTTCGTGCGCGGACTCTCCGATGACCAGTTGGCGGCGTTGGCCGACCCGGCGCGCGCTCCCCACGCCGATCTGCCCACGCTCGAGTCCGCCGTCGAAGCTGGTTCATGGCTGGTGGGTACGCCCGAGCAGATAATCGAGCGGATGGAGGACGTCGAGCGCCGCTGGCCCGGTCTGGACCATGTAAACATGGGCCTGCCCGTCGGCACGCCGCAGAGCGTGATACTCGAACAGCTCGAGGCGTTCGGCAAGGAAGTCATGCCCCACTTCAAGAACCGCATGGCGACCGCCGCGGCGGCTGGCGACAATTAGGGGGCTGATCTCCCTTATCTACGCTGGCGGCCTTCCAGAAAGCGGCGGCCAGCGTAGATGTACGCTATTCGATGTGAGGTATCACTATGACATCCCAGACCTTGGCCCGCGCTGTTGAGACGGCCCCTATCCGCCTGGAGGACGAGATTCTTCCTATCGTCGTCAAGCTGTCTCCTGTGCTGGAACTGACCGAGGAACAGTTCGCGCGCTTCTGCGCGATGAACCGTGGTGTTCGTATTGAGCGGACCGCCTTTGGGGAGTTGGAACTCATGTCACCCACCTATGGCGACACCGGTATCAGGAACGCCGACATAACGGCCCAACTGGGATACTGGTCCCGGCAGGATGGAACCGGAATCGTGTTCGATTCTTCCACCGGCTTCAGGCTGCCCAATAGCGCGATGCGCTCTCCCGACTCTTCCTGGATACCCAAGTCGCGCCTAGCCGAGTTATCCGATGAAGAACGCCGCGGGTTCTTCGCCATTTGTCCGTACTTTGTAGTTGAGCTGCGCTCGGATACTGACAGCCTCACCGCGCTGCTCGATAAGATGGCCGAGTATATGGATAACGGAGCCCTGCTCGGCTGGCTCCTGGATCCCCGTGACAGGCGCGCTTACGTATTTCGCCCAGACGCGACCGTAGAGATACTGGAAGACCCGGACACGCTCTCCGCCGCCCCCGAGCTGCCCGGATTCTCGCTCGATATGCGAAATATCTGGAGCCCGCTATTCTGACTCACGCCTTCGAGCCTTCAACTGAAATCTGACCACTGAGAATCACCATGCCTCTCATCATCGGAGTCACGGGCTCCATCGCAACCGGAAAGTCCACCGCCTGCCAGTTGATGGTTGACCAGGGCGCTGTCCACTGCGACGCCGACCGACTCGTTCACCGGATGTACGACCCTGGCACTGAGGCCTTCGACCGCATAGTCGCCATCTTTGGCGATGAGATAGTCGGGGAGGACGGCTATATAGACAGGCGAAAGCTGGGAGCCAAGGTTTTCGGCAAGCCGGAGGAGATGAACAAGCTCACGACTGCTATAGGCAGCATCGCGGACGCTATCAAGGCGGTCATCGAGGAGTGGAACCGTACTCTCGGCGCAGACGATGTTGCGGTATTGGAAGCGGTGAACCTGGTAGAGGCGGGCTACGGACGGTGGTGTCATCAGACTTGGCTGTTCGCCGCCGATCAGGATACAGTTCGCGGTCGCCTCGTCGCCCGCAACCAGTACACCGACGATGAGATTGACCAGCGCATGGCCAGCCAGCGATCCTGGGAAGAGCGCGCCCCTGCCGCCGACCTGCTCATCTTCAACAACGAGACCGAAGACCAGTTCCGTTCCGAGGTCCGCAGCCACTTCACTCAAGTCCGCCACCTGTGGCGGAATGGAGAACTCGAACCCTCCCGCTATACCGCCTGGTGGAAGGAACGTATATAATTTCACCATGGTAGCTATAATGGAGGCTAAAGACCTCACCAAGCGATACGGCAGTACGGTAGCCTTGGACGAGGTCAATTTCACAGTAGGGCAGGGCATAACCGGCCTGCTTGGTCCCAACGGCGCGGGCAAGAGCACCGCGATAAAGCTGTTCTTGGGGCTGCTCACTCCAACCGATGGCTCGGCTTCCGTAATGGGAGAGCATCCCTATGAGAATGTGGAGATCAAGAGCCGCCTGGGATACATGCCCGAGCACGATTGTCTCCCTGATTCGATGACCGCCTCCGAGTTTCTCACACATATGGCGCAGGTAAGCGGACTTCCACCTACCGCAGCCCGTACCAGGGCCGCGGATACCCTCCGGCACGTCGGACTGGACGAAGAACGCTACCGCCCCATTGGTGAGTACTCCACCGGAATGATTCAGCGGGTGAAACTCGCCCAGGCGCTCGTCCACGATCCCGTAATAGTGATGCTGGATGAGCCGACCGCCGGACTGGATCCGGTCGGACGCGAGGAGATGCTCGCCCTCATCCGCAGAACCGGGCGCGAGTTCGGAATCAGCATCGTACTTTCAACCCACCTCATGGGCGACGTCGAAACAACCTGCGACCGAATCATCGTTCTCGAAAGAGGGCAGGTAGTGGAGTCCGGAGAAGTCTCCGGCTTCACTCAGGAAACCGAGACCATATTCATAGACGTAGATGGCGGAGCGGAATTTCTGATGTCCGCTCTCTCGGAACGCGGACTCGATTGTGCCTTGGACGGCTATTCCGTAGCGGTGCAGGATGTCGGGGCCGAGCAGTACGACAAGATAAGAGACACGCTGGCAGACTCCGGTGTAAGGCTGCGCCGCCTGGGGCCTCGTCGCCACCGCCTCACAGAGATTTTCAGGGAACAGCGTTGACGGCGAGTGTGTACATAGAATGAGCACATCTGAAGGCCAGCTTTTCGACCTCGGCTACCAGCGCTACGACGGCCCTCGTGAAGGCAGGGCGGGCGCTCGCAAGGCCCTGTTCGTGAACGGTATTCGCACTTGTTTCGGATTGGGGCGCGGCGCTCTCGCCAAGATAATGCCCATCTTGTTCTTTGGCGCCGTTATGGCGCCTGCCATCGTGTTCATCATCATCGCCGCCACCACTGAGAGGATCATCGGGGTCGCCCTGGACATCCCCGGACACGCCGACTACTACCAGATAGTATCGCTGGTCCTGCTTCTGTTCTCCGCGGTCATTGCCCCCGAACTGTTGTGTCCGGATCGCCGGAGCGGCGTGATAACTCTCTACCTGGTGCGCTCGTTGACGTTCACTGACTACGTACTTGGACGCTGGCTGGCATTCTTCGCAGTGAGCCTTATATTCATATACACGGGTCAGGTGGTTCTCATGGTCGGACTGACTATGAGCGCAGCCGAGCCGCTCGAATACCTACGAAACAACTGGGCGGACATTCCAAGATTTCTGGGCGCTGGGCTTGTCATTGCGATATTGACGACTACGATCCCTCTTGCGGCCGCGGCGTTTACTACCCGGCGCGTGTACGCTTCGGCGTTCGTAATCGGACTATGGCTGATATCCGCCGCCACCGCCGGAATTCTCATCAGCGGCACTCAAGAAAGCGAAAGAACCGTTAACGGCGTTGTCGTCGAGAGGGAGAGCAATGCCCTGTTGGGCGACACCGACTTTGCGCCCCTGGTGGGTCTCATTGACCTGGGCAATGTCCCAATCCATATCAGCGACATGATTTTCAACAAGGAAGACAACGATAACCCCGTAATGGAGCAAGTAGCCAGGCTGCCCGAAATCGTACCGATCCTCTGGTACGTGGTTGTAGTCGGTGTTACAGCATTTCTTCTCTGGAACCGCTATCGGAGGCTGCTGGCTTGAACTCGCCTATCGAAGTCGTGGATGTGTCCAAGTGGTACGGCAGCGTTGTCGCGGTGAACGATGTCACTTTCGATATCGGTCCTGGGATAACCGGCCTGCTCGGGCCTAACGGAGCGGGCAAGACAACGCTCCTGCACCTTATAGCCGGACTCGCGGACTGCTCCAGGGGCGAGATAAAGATGCTCGGAGAGCCTGTGCGCGACAATCCCGGTCTGTACAGTCGTCTGGGCTTCATGCCCGAGCATGAGTCCATCTACGACTTCTATACCGGGAGACAGTTGGTGGAGTTCTCAGCTAAACTCAACAAACTGTCGCCCATGAAGGACTACGTTGACCGCGCTATCTCGATAGTCGGACTGGAGGAGGCTCAGGGCCGTAAGATGGGAACCTACTCTCGGGGGATGAGACAGCGTATGCGGCTTGCCGCCGCTCTCGTCCACGACCCCCAGGTCATCATCCTCGACGAGCCACTCAACGGGACCGATCCGCGTCAGCGAATCGAGTTTCAGGACGTTATGAATCGTCTCGCCTCCGAAGGTCGCACGATTCTAATATCCTCCCACATCCTGGAAGAGGTCGAGACGCTGGCCAGCAGAATACTGCTGATGATTAGCGGCAAGCTGGCCGCCGCGGGAGACTTCAGGGCGATACGCTCCAAGCTCGACGAGCAGGCATACAAGGTGCGCGTCGTCGTGGATTTCCCACGCTTGATGGCTTCCGTAATCGTCGCCATGGACGATGTCGACACTGTCACCGTCTCGGAGGACGGCTCGCTGATCGTTTACAGCCGGAACGTCGCCACTCTCCAACGGTCTATCGCTAAGCTGGCCCGGGACAACTCCGTCCGGCTTACACGTGTAGAACCACTAGACGACTCCCTTGAAAGTCTGTTCGAGTATGTGGTGGAGGGGTAGATGACCCAGGTACTCACCCTTTCTCTGCGGCAGCTAACAGGCAAGTGGCGTGTGATACTCACGGTTCTGCTGGCATTGATACCGGTGGGCCTCGCATTTGTCCCGGGCGGAGATGGCGCGGACGCTAACGAGGAATTCATCAATGGTCTGCTCGACGGCCTCCTGGTCGGGGTAATAATGCCTCTTGTGACTATGGCCCTAGCAACCGCTGCCTTTGGCAACGAGATCGAAGACAAGACCCTCAGTTACGTGTTCCTAAAGCCAGTAGCTCGCTGGCGCATCACTATTCCTAAATTTCTAGCCTCGATTGTTATCGCGGCTCCTCTCGCTTTGGTCAGCGGCGGTCTTGCGACTTACGTCGGAACGGACGGAGACCTCCGGACCACTGCCGCGGTCGTGGTCGCCCTCCTGGCGGGAGTGATCACCTATGCCTCCGTGTTTACGTGGGCCGGGCTCATCACTACCCGGGCTCTTCCTTTCGCCATCGTTTATGTCTTCCTTTGGGAAGGTCTTCTGAGCACCTTCATAGGCGGCGTAAGATACCTGAGTGTCCGGGGATACACACTTGCGATAATGAATGGCTTGGACAACAATGGCCTTGAGGTATTGAGCGACCGTGTGATCGAATTTCCCGCCGCCGTCGTTGGCGCCGCCGTCGTAACAATCGTATTCCTCTGGCTCACGGTCTATCGCCTGAGAAGAATGGACGTGCCTTGAATGGGAATTCAATGAAGTCATTCGATAATACTGGAAGTGAAGGTAATGATTGACAAATTTTCAGTACTGTACGTAGGCAACATAGACTTGGAAAACGTCGGCAGTGAGGGTACGCCTGCCGACGACCGACGCTACCCCAGTGAGCGCTTGACCGAGAGTCTGGATACCGCCGTTCAGGCCGCCGAGCTGATGGACGACCTGGGTTTCTATGCTCTCTGGATGGCGGAGCATCACTTTCAGCACGAGGGTTATGAGTGCATCCCCAACATCATCCTGCTCGGAACTCACCTGGCGTCACGCACGGAGAGACTAAAATTCGGATGCGCCTTCAACATCGTCCCGATGTGGCATCCTATTCGTCTTGCTGAGGACTACGCGATGGCGGACATCCTGACAGACGGACGCATCATATTTGGGGTAGGACGCGGATACCACAGTCGAGAGGTCGAGTCTCTCGGGTCTCCTGTCATAGACAACGACGCCAACCGCGAACTGTTCGAGGAACAAATGGAGATCATCTTCAAGGCATTCAACCAGGAGTCCTTTTCCCACCAAGGAAAGCGCTACTCGGTGCCCGCAAAGGTCGAATATCGCGGCTATGACCTGGAGGAAGTGACACTTGTCCCGCGTCCGAAGCATCTTCCGGTGGAGATGTGGCAGCCCATAGTCAGCGGCAGGACGATAGACTTCATCGCCAGGAACGGTATCAGAGGCGTGGTCGCCCTGACGGGCGAGACACTGGTGGAGCAGATTTTTGAGCAGTACCGTGACGCGAACGCCAAGTACGGTCAGAGACTCGCTCTCGGCGAAAACCTCGCTCTCGGAGTCGGATTCTATATAGCCGACAGCCAGAAAGAGGCGATGGACCGGCTCAGGCCGTATCACGACGAACGTTACAAGTGGTTTGCTCCGTTTGGGTTCGTGAGATACGCGGATGAGCAGGGCCGCACCTGGGGCACTCCGGGGGCTCCTGCGCGAACCCCATATATCGAGGATGGCGTAGAGCAGAAAGCCTGGATATGCGGCCCGCCCGAAGACCTCATCCTCTTCCTGAAAGAGATGGAGAATAAGTATCCGGGCCTTGAGCATGTAATTCTGCACTGGGCCGAGGGTATGCCCCGCGCCGAATTCATGGAGCAACTGCGCATCTTCGCCAGAGAAGTGATGCCGGCGTTTACCGACCGAGATTGACTTGCCGTTAAGTGGGCTTCAAGCCGACTTCTGCTCCGACACCCTTTGATATAGCTTATTGGCTAGAGCTTCAAAATCAGCGTAGGCTCCTCGGACAGCTGTTGCGTGGCTTCCAAAGGCCCCGTCTGCGGTAGTCAATTTGAAGATAGGTTTGCGTTTTTCTTGACCCATCGGGACAAGACTTCGGTAGTGCTTGACAGTTGCCAAGGCATGTTCACTGTCCTGAGCGGGAGTGGCGGCGTAGGGGCCTTCGTCATCTTCCAGCAGGTTGATAGCGTATTCCGCCGGCATCCGGTTGACCCACTTGTCATAGGCTCTCACTGGGCGGTTCAGGCGTACACTGTGCTGTTGCACTACATACCCTATGGGTTCCATGTCGCCCATCGGAAGAGGAAAAGCGGGTTCACTCCAGTTATCTCGCCTACGTTTCCAATCTTGTCTCCATCGCTTGAGGGTCGGGCCAAGATTGTGCAATCCTCGAAGAGAAAACAAGTCCGCCCCTAGTGGGACCACTACGTATTCGGTCGCGATCAGCGCTGAACGGTTGATGGCTCCGAGGTTAGGACCAACGTCGGCTAAGATGATTTCAGCATCCATTTGCGCGGCTCCATCCTGCATCACAGTTGAAAACGCGGTCAGTATTCTGAATGGACGGTACAAGTTGCCAGAACCCATAGCATTTGGCCATTCGGAGGATAGTGTATCCTCGAACTCGGCTAGGGCGAGATCGCCCGGAATTAGATTCAGTTCTCCTCCAAAAATGCTGGATGAAATTTGTTGAAGGGATGGAGATTGAAGATCCCCGACTTGCATAAGTGGTTTTACACACTCGAAGATAGTGCTCCTCAACGGAGATGAAGTGGCAGTTTCGTCCCATAGGTTTTCTAGCCGGTCTTCGTCCAAGAATGCCGCCGTTAGATTGGCCTGTGGATCAAGATCGCAGACCAAGACTCTATGGTTGGTATCAAATAACATCCATGCTAAGTGATAGACTAAGGAAGTCTTGCCGACACCTCCTTTGTTATTGAAGAAAGTAAGAACAGGGACAGCCATCTTGGAGAACCTCCTACTAGGATGTCGCCTTTAGAGTAGCAAAGACGAAATTTTCCAGAACATCAAATTCGGGTTCGGGATGTCCTGCCTCTCGGAGCAGGCGGCGGGCGATGGATATGCCAACGCCGAAATGCTGAACAAATCCTAGAGTTCTCATTACATCAGCCAGATTGGGATTCCTGTAATCAGCTAAACCTGGTCGTCCAAAATTGGCGGCAGACACTCCTCCAAATGGACCTCCTGAGCTTACAATTTCGATTCTATCATTGAACCAGTGTACTTTTGATGGAGAGTTAGTCGCTTCGTATGTGCGATGCATTATAGCGTTACGCGTTATTTGCTGAACGGCTTGGATTGGATATGTGCTCTTTCTACGTTCAATAGGGGCCGAAAGAATATCCACCGCAGTCCGATTGTGAGCGCTCAACTTTTCGTCCAAGCGTCTAATCACATCCGGTATCGCCCCGCGAATATCCTCGCTATCAGATATGTCATCTGATAGCTCTTCCCCATCTAGTCTTAGAAACTCTACATAGGCGCCCGGTAGAAAATCCTGAGGATTTTTCCCAAGTACCAGAACTCCCAACACAGTGGGAATCGGTTCATCCGAGGAGGTTATCATCTTTGTGGCGGCCAGGCGTTCTTCAATGCCGCGGTCATTGACTGCCAGAACCTCACGATCAAACGCCTGCGGTAGATATTCAAGTTCGAAATAGCGCAAGTCCAAGTCATCCAACCTCGCGGATGGGATTGGATAGATATCGAAAGGGATGTCACCATAGCGGCGCTTTTCGTTGAGTATCCTTTCATCCTGCGCTGTTGCGGTCCCTCGTCGAGGACCGAAGCGAACATGAACCCTGCCTCTGTAACGAACCGGTGGAGAGTCCGACGGCTGAACAGCGACCACCGCTACGTCGCCGCCATCAATCGTCAGTCTTTCGACCGTCATAGTTGGAGGCGGGACTATGTTCCCCTCGGTTTTCATGCCTGCCAACTGCCTGAGCAGTTCGTCGGTGATTGGCAGTCCGGCGATAGAGCCGTCATCATGCGCGCCTACGAATATCACCCCTGGCTCGCGGTGGTCGGGCAGATCATTGGCGAAGGCACATATCGCCTCTTGAATCTCGTTCCGTGTATTTCCACTTAGCGCGCTCTTGAACTCGACGCGGTCAGATTCGCCATCTTGCAACAGGCGGATCAGGTCTTGATTTTCAAGAGTCATAGGGACACTCATTACGCCGGAATCAGTGTTCTGATCATCGAGTCGCCATACCGGAGGGGCTATTCATGTAGTCTCGGAAACGAGCTCGACGGCTACTTTCAGTCTATGCCGCGCTTCGCGCCGCTGCCGTCTGTGAGGCGCGCTGGTAGAACGCCTTCTGCGCCGACTGGATTGCGGTTTGGTCGGCGGCCCAGATCTGGAGGGGCGTGGATTGGAGCGCGCGGGCAAACGAGAAAGTCAACTGCCAGGGCGCGCCGACTTCCTTGCCCCGGATGTTGATTGCCCGAAGGTTGTCCGTAGCCTCGTCGTCACCCTGTCCGCCGGATAGGAAAGCTATGCCCGGAACCGCTGCCGGTACATTCCGCATCAGACAGTCAACGGTCTTTTCCGCGACCTCTTCCGGTCCTGCGCGGTTTGAGGCTCCCTTGCCCGAGATCACCATGTTGGGTTTTAGCAGAGTGCCTTCGAGCATCACGCGCTGGGCGGCGAGTTGGCTGAAAACCTCTCTCAGCGTGTCCTGGGTTACGTCGTAGCAGCGAGAAATATCGTGATCGCCGTCCATAAGGACCTCAGGCTCGACGATGGGGACAAGTCCCGCTTCCTGAGCGAGAGCCGCGTAACGCGCCAGCGCGTGGGCGTTGACCTCGATGCAGTAGTCGCTGGGAATGTGAGGGCCGATTGCGATGACGGCTCTCCACTTGGCGAATCTTGCGCCTATCTCGTAGTACTCGGCCATGCGGTCGCGCAGGCCGTCCAAGCCCTCGGTAACTACCTCCCCAGGCGCGCCGGCAAGAGGGTGCGCGCTTGTGTCCACCTTGATGCCCGGGATGATGCCGCGCTCGCTGAGCAAGTCGACGATGGGCGTGCCGTCGGCGCAGTTCTGACGCAGTGTTTCGTCGTATAGGATTACGCCGCCTATGTAATCGGAAACTCCCTCCGTACTGATAAGCATCTCCCGGTAGTCGCGCCGGTTAATCTCGGTATTCTCGATTCCGAGCGCGGCGAAACGGCTCCCTATCGTGCGGGCGCTCTCGTCCGCGGCCAGTATGCCCTTTCCGGGCGCGACGAGTGCATTGGCTGTCTGTATTAGAGATTGGGAGTTGTCCATCCTGCGCGGGTCCTTTTGGGTTGCTCAGATATAACGAACTATACCGCTCCAGCGAGTTCGACCACTTTTGCGAATCTTTCTCCGAACTCGTCGGGCGTCATTTCGGCGGCCTCAGCGAGCCGCCTCTTCATTTCCTTATCGGCAAGGTCGGATTTTTCGAGCCGGATCATGTACTTGCGGGCCACCTGATAGCTTTCGCCCTCTACATCAACGGTGCGCACGCGGGTGCGTCCTGTTTCCGGGTCCCTGAGTTGGTCGAATGGCAGCACTTTGATGTCGCCGCCAACCAGGCATACCAGCCCTCCCCGCTCCGGGTATTGTTCGCTTGGTTCCGACAGCAGCGCCCTCGCCGCGCCGTAGCCCAGTGTGCGCGTGTAATCTATGTCGAACGGGATTGGCGCGTAAGACCGGAGTTCGTATCCTATGGCGCTGTCTATGATGGGGAGCGTCTCGCCCCTGGCCTCGAAGCGTTTCTGGATTGCGCGCTTCAGGATCTTCTCAAGCTGGATCTCTCCAAGTCGGAGGTGTCCGTGCTGGTCCTGCGATACCTCGACACCCGGAAAACTG
This sequence comes from Dehalococcoidia bacterium, assembly GCA_012270665.1. The sequence goes on along the minus strand of JAAXHY010000182.1, from coordinate 1,177 downwards.
GCTAATTCCTCCGGATCGAACTTCTCCGCTACACCTTCGGCGATCACTGCCAGTCCACGGTCTTTTCCCATCACCCGCCGCTTCAGTATGGCCGTTTCCATGACGTCGCAGACGTCGGATACGCTGATGCGTTCGGACGTAAACTCCTCGGGTATGATGGTAAGTGTGGCTCCAGCCGACTTTCCGATGCCCAGAGCCAGGTGCCCGGCGGCGCGTCCCATCGCTATGACTATGTACCAGCGGTTGGTGGAACGAAAGTCTTCGATGAGGTTGCGGACGAGTTCGGTTCCCAGATGTCGAGCTGTCTCGTAGCCGAACGTGGGCATCCCGTCGGGCAGGGGGAGGTCGTTGTCAATCGTCTTGGGAATGTGAGCGACTTTGATTGCGCCTCCCGCCATACGGGAGACTTCTGACGCGCTGAACGCGGTGTCGTCCCCGCCTATCGTGGCGAGGTAAGAAACGTCCAACTCCCGCAGTGAATCGAGCGTGTTCCGAATGTGGTCGGCGCGTCGGGTGGGATTGGCCCTGGATGTGCGGATGATAGAGCCGCCACGGTAGTGTATCTGCGACACGTCTTCGATCTTCAGGGGACGGACCATGTCGGCGCGGCCTTCCATCAGATGTGAAAAGCCGTCCAGGATGCCGATTACTTCATATCCTCTGTTGACCGCTTCGATGGTTACGGAACTGATCGCGCTGTTGATGCCTGGGGCGGGTCCTCCACCCATGTCGATTCCTACCCTGCCGCGTTGACGGTTCATGGAGATATTCCCCTCGGCCAAACTGTACGCGCTCGGATAACCATCGTATGTTCAAAGCGGCGGTCGCCCGCCCGTTTGGGTGAGCTGGTCGGGGCGACTGGACTTGAACCAGCGACCTCCACGTCCCGAACGTGGCGCGCTACCGACTGCGCTACGCCCCGACTAATTCGCTAGGCCATATTGTAACGACTTGGGGCCTGCTACGGCAATAAGTGAGTTCTCGGTCGTCCGTACCAGGCTTAGGGAAGGGGCCGCTAGTTCATGCGTATGCCACCGTCCACGTTTATGGCCTGTCCGGTAATGTTGCGCGCGTCGTCGGAGGCGAGGAATGCCGCCAGCTTGCCGATGTCCTCGGGAGTCTGCTCACGCTTCATCGGCGTCATGTTCTCGACGGCCCGCTCGAACAGCGCGCGGCC
>JAAXHY010000392.1:1910-2442 GCA_012270665.1 Dehalococcoidia bacterium | reverse complement strand
CCCTCCTACGTCGAGGGTCAGATGCAGGGCGGCTCCGTGCAGGGCATCGGCTGGGCCCTGAACGAGGAATACTACATGAACAACGACGGCGGCATGGACAACTCCACGCTGCTCGACTACCGTATGCCCACCAGCCTCGACCTTCCCATGATTGACACGGTGATAGTCGAGGTCGCCAACCCCGGACACCCCTACGGCGTCCGCGGCGTCGGCGAGGCGAACATCGTTCCTCCCACCCCGGCCATAGCCAACGCTATCCAGAGCGCCACCGGCAACCGCCTCTTCGAGACTCCGATGAACTCGGTAGCCATCGTAGCCGCGCAGGACAACGGAAGCTAACCCGGCCAGCGTAGAAAACAAGATAGCCTAGTCCACGGGGCGGGGTCATGCGACCCCGCCCCGTGTATAATATCCAAGACTTGAATTTTACCAAGAAGGTGTTCGTCCGCTGCCGCTCGGAATCTTCACCGAAAGTGCCGACGAGCCGCTGCGCTCGAAATCCTAGCTCCGATACCTGACCACAGCCTCACTC
>JAAXHY010000392.1:0-1859 GCA_012270665.1 Dehalococcoidia bacterium | reverse complement strand
CCACAGCCTCACTCAGGAAGAAGAGGACACAGCTTGGGTCCGAGCTATAGACTGGAGTATGAACACATAGGAGCGAACCAATGGCCACACTCGAAGGACGAGAGAGACGTAGAACCCGTCGCCCTATCACTCTCCCCTCCCCCGTCAACGTTCGTGCCCTGGACGACCTGAAGATATGGCTGGAATACGAAGACGGCGTCGAGGGTGTTGTCGACCTCTCACACCGCAGAGGATGGGGTGTATTCAAAGCATGGGACGACCCTGATTTCTTCAACAAGGTCCATATCAACTCAGAAACGGGGGCGGTATGCTGGGGGCGGCCCAAAGACATGGAAGTAGAGTTGGACTATAACCCTCACACGCTATACGCATCCTTGCTGGGTATGTCTTTCGAATGCATTTACGACATGGACATCCCCGACTTCTACGATGAAGTGTACAGGCGGAGGACCGAATACCATGCCGGAACTCAGTAGGTGGGGCGGCATTGTTATATCTATGTATTGGAAAGACCACGCCCGTCCACACTTTCATGCACGGTATTCTGGTGACAATGTGGTTTACAGCCTGTACTACATGGACTTTACGGAAGGTGGACTGCCTCGCACCCAAGAAAATCAAATACGCGAGTGGGCTGTTATACATCAAGCCGAACTTCTGGACAACTGGGAACGAGCCGAATCTGGCGGACCCCTGTACGAAATAGAACCTTATAGATAGTCTCTGCGACAAAGTATCCAATCCTACACCTTTCACAGGAATCAAATTGAACAAGGCTACACTGTCTGTTCTCACAGCGATAACCATACTAGCAGCCTTGGCTCTCGCTGCCTGCGACCGCATCCAACCATCCTCCTCCCCTGATCCCGCCGACGCTACACCTTTCAGAATCGGCGTCATGGAGTCCGTCACCGGCGTTGGCGAGAGTTACGGCAACGTCGCCGCCCACTCCAAGCAGATGGCCGCCGACGAAATCAACGCCGCCGGCGGCGTCAACGGTCGTAAGCTCCAACTCGTCATTGAGGACTCCAAGTGCAACGCCCAGGACGCCATAACCGCCTTCAGAAAGCTCACCGACGTGGATGGCGTCAAGATCATCCTCGGAACCTCATGCAGCGGCGCGATGCTCGGAGTCGCCCCGCTCGCCGAGGAGAGCGGAATCATCCTCTTCTCCGGCCTCGCCAGCAATGCCGACATCGCCGAAGCCGGCGACTACATCTTCCGCACCCAGATAAGCGACATCGAGGTCGGAGTCAGCACGGGCAATGTACTCTGGGCCGACGGCGTCCGCAGCCTTGCCACCATCACCGAGGAGACTGACTACGCCGAGGGCGTGAGGCGCGCCTCAGCCGCCCAGTTCGAGAAGAACGGCGGCAAGATCGTCGCTGAAGAGCGATTCTCGTCCGACATCACCGATTTCCGAACCCAGCTCACCAAGCTCTTCGAGGCGAATCCCGACGCCCTCCACATAACCCCGCAGTCTGAGTTCGCCGGTGGGACCATAGTCAAGCAGGCTCGCGAACTGGGCTACGATGGGCCAATCTACGGAGAAACCGTGTCCGTGGGGACCACCGCCCTTGAGATAGCGGGCGACGACGCCACCGGAATGAGGGCTATCACCGCCGCTCCGGACCCCGAAAACGAGAAGGCGCAGGAAGTCCTCGCCAAATTCAGGGAACGCTACGACTACATAACACTCCCCTGGCATCTCACCTCCGCCTATGACGACGTATACATCACCGCGGAGTGCCTCAAGAAGACTGGCGACGACCAGGACGCGGACGGCTTCAGGGACTGCCTCTATGACATAACCTGGAGCGGCGCGCTCGGAAACGACTACAGCTTCGACGACAAGGGCG
>JAAXHY010000550.1 GCA_012270665.1 Dehalococcoidia bacterium | reverse complement strand
ACCTCCGACGTAGGCTCCATCGCCCCACGGTCGGAACTGCTGCCCATCAATACACCTACTAGCGGCATCTCTTTACCTCGATTATCTTCTATCATCGTAATTCATTGTGAAAACGGGGAGCGGGACCCCGAAGGGCTCGCCGCCCGGCAATCCACTCATCCCGGAAATCGCAAGTGTTTTCGAGAGATAGACATTCACTCATACACCCGCGGCAATGTCGCGTCTGAAATAGACATTGCCGAACTCGATACCGTCTGCATTCCTGTATGCGCAGAGCCTCGCGTCCGAAATAGTATCGCCACGGCTCGCCACGGTTAGAACTCTTCCACCGGAAGTCCTAATCTTTGCGTTTTGGTTTGTTTCTAATACTTCGCTAAGACTGGTTCCAGCATGGAAAACTAGACATTCATCAGAGTGCGCTGGAATTCCATTGACCTCGAAGCCGGTCTCGTACTCGCCCGGATATCCGTCCGACGCCAGTACCACCCCGACCCACGAATCGTCCGACCATTCCACTGTCTGTTCGCAAAGATTGCCTTCCGCAGTGCGCAAAGCCAACTCCAACAGGTCCGACTTCAGTCGCGGTATCACAACCTGCGCCTCCGGGTCTCCCATGCGGCAATTGAATTCGATGACTTTGGGCCCTTCATCCGTGATCATCAGCCCCGCGTACAGGATTCCCTGGAACGGACAACCCATCTCCGCCATGCGCGCCGCCACCGGCTCCATTATCTCCGAGCGAACCCTTGTCTCTAGTTGGTCGTCCCAGAAGGGAGGGGGACTGTAGCTGCCCATGCCGCCCGTGTTCGGCCCTAGATCGCCGTCCTGCGCTCTCTTGTAGTCGCGCGCCGATACCATCTCCGACACGTATGGCCCGTCCACGAACGCGAAGACGCTCACTTCCTGCCCCCGCAGCCACTCTTCGATTAGAACCGTGTCGCCCGCGTCCCCGAAGTCCCGGCTCACGAACATCGAATCCAGCGCCGCGATGGCCTCAACCCGGCTCGACGACATGATCACGCCCTTGCCCGCCGCCAGTCCGTCCGCCTTCACCACGAAAGGCGGCTCCTCGGTCTGCGCATACTCGATAGCCGAACCCGCGTCCCGGAAGACCTGCGCTTTCGCCGTCGGCGCTTTCGCCGATGCCATGACGCTCTTGGCAAAAGACTTGCTCGACTCTATCCGAGCCGCCGCCTTTGTCGGCCCGAACACGCGCAGTCCCTCTCCTCGAAACCTGTCTACTATCCCCGCCGCCAGGGGCGCTTCCGGCCCCACGATGGTCAGATATACGGACTCGTCCTTTGCCAGCCTAATAAGCCCTTCTACGTCCTCCGCGGACACGTCGAAGTTCGTCCCAAGCTGTGCCGTTCCCGCATTGCCCGGCGCGCTCAATATACGCGGCTCCAATGGGCTTGATGACACCTTCCACGCAATCGCGTGTTCGCGCGCGCCGTTGCCAACTATGAGAACATTCATGGCATCGGCGTCCTTATTCCCACTCTATCGTCCCGGGCGGCTTGCTCGTGATGTCATACACCACTCGGTTCACTCCGGGCGCCTCGTTGCATATGCGATTCGACACACGCCCCAGAACCTCGTAGGGCAGTCGCGCCCAGTCCGCCGTCATCGCGTCGTCGCTCGTCACGGCCCTGATCGCGATCACCTTCCCGTATGTCCTGAAGTCCCCCGTCACCCCCACCGAGCGCGAATCCGTCAGCACCGCGAAACTCTGCCACAACTCTTCATACAGACCCGCCGCCTCTATCTCCTCCATCAGGATTCGGTCCGCGGCGCGCAGCGTCTCCAGGCTGTCGTGCGTAACCTCACCGATTATTCTGATTGCCAGGCCAGGCCCGGGGAAGGGCTGTCTGAACACCATCTCCCGCGGCAGACCCAGTTCCAGCCCCACCTCCCTGACCTCGTCCTTGAACAGGTAGCGCAGCGGCTCCACCAGTTCCATTCTCATGTGTTCCGGCAGTCCGCCCACGTTGTGGTGAGTCTTTATCTTCGCGGAAACATCGTCTCCTGGCAGCTGGCTCTCTATCACATCCGGGTAAAGCGTGCCCTGCGCCAGGAAGTCAGTCTGTCCCTGCCTCGACGCCTCACCCTCGAACACATTTATGAACTCTTCTCCAATGATCTTTCGCTTCGACTCCGGATCTGTCACGGATCTTAGAGCTCCCAGAAAATGCTCGGTCGCGTCAACGTAATTCAGATTCATCGCCATGTGCTTCTCGAACGTATCGCGCACCTGCTCCGGCTCCTGGCGCCGCATGAGACCGTTGTTGACGAAGATGCAGGTCAGCCTATCCCCGATTGCTCTATGTACTAGGGTCGCGGCCACAGCCGAATCCACTCCGCCCGACAGCGCGCATATAACCTTCCCGTCCCCCACCTGCGTCCGTATCGCCTCGACCGTCTCCGAGACGAAATTGCCCGGCGTCCATGATCCCGAGCATTCGCAAATCTTGTAGAGGAAATTCTCGATTAGCTGTTGCCCCTTAGGTGTGTGGACCACCTCGGGGTGGAATTGGATTCCAAGCCTGCCGTTTCGGTCCCCCAGAGCTGCGATAGGGGAGTTGTCGGTGTGGGCCAACGCGCTGAAACCGGGCGGAAGTTCGGAGATATGATCGCCGTGACTCATCCATACCTGCATGGATTCCGGCGTTTCGTGGAAGATCGGATCAGAGGGCTCATCCTGCGGAAGCTCGGCATTCCCATATTCCCGCCTCGAAGCCGGGGCCACCTTGCCCCCGAGCTGGTGCGCCATTGCCTGCATCCCATAGCAGATGCCCAGGATAGGCAGACCCGACTCATAAACCCAGTCCGGCGGTAGTGGGGCGTCTTCCTCATACACGCTCGCCGGGCCGCCCGACAGCACCACGCCCTTCGGATTGAGATGCTCCACGGCCTCCCAAGGGGCTGTGTGAGAGATCAACTCGCAATAGACGCTGGACTCCCTGATGCGCCTCGCTATCAGGCGGGAGTATTGTGAGCCGAAGTCAATGATTACAATAGTTTCCTGGTGGCCCGAGGCGAGGATTCCCGGAGTGCGTTGAACCGCCGGCTGCTCGCTTGTCGAGTAAGCCGACCCGACCGGATTTTCACCGGCGGACGTGGGCTGATTTGAGTCTTGAATCTGGCTTGAAGACATCGCTAGTCTCTGATTTCAGGCTAACGTATGTGCTATATTTGGGTCAAGGAAAATACGTTCAATATGCGCCCGTTAGGACGCGTTTTTGTGAGTCTTGGAATTGGATAATCCGACTATTCTATCCACTTCGATAAGCAGGGCTGCTGAAATTCTCAGGAGCGGTGGCGTCATTGCCCTTCCGACAGACACTCTCTACGGAATCTCCGCCAACGCTTTGAATGACGAGGCCGCCTCCAAGGTATTCAGAGTCAAGGGACGTGAGGAGTTCAGCCCGCTGCCCATCTTCGTCTCCGACCCGGACGACCTGTTTCGGTATGGCCGCGATGTTCCCGACGAGGCCGTTCGTCTCGCTGAAACTTTCTGGCCCGGCAAGCTGACCATCGTCGTCGCTAAGTCTGACGTTATTCCGCCCGTGGTCTCCGGCGGACTGGACACCGTCGGACTCCGCGTCCCGGACCATCCCGTCCCAAGAGCCGTAGTGAGGCAACTCGGCGCGCCCATAACCGCCACGAGCGCGAACGTGAGTGGAAGACCAGCTCTCACCGCCGCCGAAGATGTCGTCGCCGAACTCGGAAGCCGGCTCGATCTCGTCCTGGACGGCGGACAGCTCGCCCCGTCTCTGCCCTCCACAGTGATAGACCTCACGACCGTTCCGCCTACGATTCTGAGGGAAGGAGCAGTGTCCGCCGCGGATATTCAGAAATTGGCAGGCATAGAACCGGAAGTGTAGAATCGAGTCAAGAGTTGCTATGTGGAGTCAGCGGATTGGACCCAATCAGTAGATACAGTTCCAGGGTAGATGGAGAACTATCGCGTATCGTCTCCGACAGGGGATTGCCTCTCTATTCTATGATGGAGCATCACCTCGGCTGGCTGCCTGAAACAGGCTTCACATCCCCTCCGGCGTCTCGTCTGTTGGGGTCTCTCTGTCTCGCGTCCTGCGAGTCTCTCGGAGGAAACGTCGAATCCGCTCTTCCCACCGCCGCCGCAATCGAGCTTGTTCTCAATTTCTGCGAAATCCACGACGACATCCAGGCTGGCAGGATTTCCCGGAATGGCCGTGATACGGTCTGGTGGAAGTGGGGGCCCGCCCAAGCCATCAACGCGGGCGACGGTATGCACGCGCTTGCCCGACTTGCTCTGCTGGGGCTTGGCGAGCTTGGCATGGGCCCGGACAGGGTCTTCGAGGCAGTCAAGCTGCTCGACAGGGCCAGTCTTGCCACTTGTGAGGGCCGTTTCATGGACCTTGAGGCGCAGGAACGACTGGATATCTCCTCGGACTCCTATATGAAGATGGCCGAGGCCAAGGCCGGAGCGCTGTACGCCTGCGCAATGGAGTTCGGCTCCCTGGCCGCCGGTAGCGAAGCGGGAACCAGAGAGTCATTCGCCGCGTCCGGACGAGAAATCGGGGTCGCGGTTCAGATTGCGGAGGACATGAAACAACTGTCCTCGAGTCTGGATGAACAGGCTTCTCCGTCGGAAGACTTTATGAACAAGAAGAAGCTGTATCCTGTTGTCAGAGCGTTCGAGGTCGCGTCTCCCACCGAGAGGAGAAGGCTGGGGGACTACTACTTCAAGCGGGTCATGGAGCCTTCGGACGCCCGCAGCCTGTCTGAAATCATTTCCCGGCTCGGCGTGTCTCTGGCAGCCCGGCGCGAGATCGCTTCTCGCGTGAATCGCGCGGTGGAAGGCGTTGAGGCGGTTCTTCCGCCCGGTGAAAAGACCGATGGCCTCTGCGAACTCCTGCGAAAACTGCCCGGAGACACCTAGTGTTTCGCAAGAAGAGCGTTCGCGACCTCGACATAAACCCCGGCGACAAGGCGCTCCTGAGGGTGGACTACAACGTCACGTTCGTGGGAGACACCGGACAGATATCCGACGACTCCCGAATAGTCGAGTCTCTTCCCACCATAGAGTTCCTGCTCGAACGCCAGTGTAAGGTCATAATCTGCTCTCACATTGGAAGACCGCACGGACGCAGGGATAGCAAGTATAGTCTGACCCCGGTCGCGCTTCGCCTCTCCGAAATCATGCGGCGTCCGGTTGGGCTCGCGTCCGATTGTGTCGGCTCTGAGGTTGAGGCGGCTATCGCTGACATGGGGCCGGGACGCTTGTTGATGCTTGAGAATCTACGTTTTCACATCGGAGAGGAAAGCAACGACAGGCAATTCTCCCGAAGCCTAGCGCGGCTTGCGGACTTCTATGTCAACGATGGCTTCGGTGTCGCTCACAGGAGACACGCCTCCACCGCTGGCGTGACTGAATTCCTGCCCTCGGCCGCGGGATTTCTAATAGAATCCGAGGCGCGCGCGCTGGACAGCGTCATTCATATTCCTGAACACCCATATGTTATCGTCATGGGTGGGGCGAAGGTCGCTGATAAGGTGCCAGTCATTGATCGCCTCGCCGACAAAGCCGATATGTTTCTGATTGGAGGAGGTATGGCCGCCTCGTTCTTGTGCGCGCAAGGCAAGCTCGACTATGAATCCGGCGTTGATGTGGTGGATGTGGAGCTTGCCGCTGGTGTCCTGGAGAGAACCTACGCCAACGGCATAGACCTGGTTCTGCCAACGGACGTAGTCGTCTCGAAGAGTTTCGACGAAAACGCCGAACCTGTCACGGTCTGTGTAAACTCGATACCTCGCGGCCACGTTGTTATGGATGTTGGCCCTGAAACGGTTCGCGCATACGCCGGCAGGCTGAAGAATGCAAGCACAGTAGTCTGGAATGGTCCAATGGGAGTCTTCGAATGGCCCCAGTTCTCGAATGGGACGCGCGCTGTCGCCCACGCCATCGCTAACCTCGAGTGTGCCTACACTGTAACCGGCGGCGGCTCGACTGCGGATGTCGTCCAGTTACTCGGGTTTAAGGACAGGTTCTCCCACGTCTCCACCGGCGGCGGCGCGACCCTCGAATATCTACAGGGAATAGACCTGCCCGGCATAGCCGCCCTCGACGACCTCTGTTGATCGAATGTCGCAGTCAATGTTGATATTTCGCGTCACACCCGCTTATTCTCCCACCATTCCTGCGAAAGCGGGAACGACGAAGGGCTCGCCGCTCGGCAATCCAGGAGTCAGAGACTTTCTACCATATAATAGTCGGCGCTAAACTCTCTCAAGAACTGAATACTAATGACTAAGAACTGAGAACTTACAGTGATAGACTTTCCGTACTTGAATGAAGTCTGCCGCAAGACCGGCTCCAAGATCATCCTGCTGGTGGTTGACGGCCTCGGCGGTCTTCCTCA
>JAAXHY010000086.1 GCA_012270665.1 Dehalococcoidia bacterium | reverse complement strand
GTTGACAATCATCGGATTGGGTTGTAGTGTCTGGCTCAGAATTGGGTAGGGATTGCGGGGCCGACGAGATGCGCGCGGTTCCATGATATGGCAGTAGGAGCGTAAGTATGTTTAGTTTGCGATTGCGTAGTTTGGCGCTGGCTCTTGTCGTCGGCGCGGTGATGGCAGGAGTATTGATGGCCTGCAGCAGCAGCGAACCTGAGGTCATCGAGAAGATCGTCGAGGTCGAGAAGATCGTCGAGGTCGAAAAACCGATCGAGGTCGAAGTCGAGAAGATCGTCGAGAAAGAGATCATCAAGGAGATAGTGAAGGAAGTCCAGGTGCCGGCCATCCAGTCGGAGATTACCCAGGCAGCGTCTTTCACGGAATACTTCCAGAATCCCATGAACGCCAAGTACGGCGGAACTTTCAAGTGGGGCGGAAGGGCGAAGCCCTCCATGTACGACTTCCACCAGTCGCCCACCCACAACAACCTGACGGCACAGCAGCCGATGTACAACGGCGTGGTGCAGTTCGACCCGCGTGACGGCGGACTGACCGTAGCCCCGGACCTGGCAACCGCGTGGGAAGTCTCAGACGACGGCAAGGAATACACATTCACTCTGCGACGCGGCATCGAATGGCACGACGGGCCGCAGTTCGAGTGTGGTGGCGGGCCGTTCACGGCCAACGACGTGGTGGCCACGTACAATCGCATCATTGATCCGCCCGAAGGCATGATAAGCCTTCGGAAGGAACTCATGGTGGACGGAGCCGACCTTCGCGAAATCATAGCGGTTGACGACCATACCGTGAAATTCGTCCTGGGAAGCCCGCGCACCACGCTTGTACCGGCGCTGGCGAGCGGATGGAACATGGTGGTTTCGGAGAAGTATCTGGACTGCGTCAACAACAGCATGAGAGACTCCGCTTTCATCCCGGGCACGGGGCCGTTCATCATTACCGCTCATACGCCGGGCGAAAGCTGGAACATGGAGAAGAACACAGATTACTTCATCGAGCACCTTCCCTACTTCGATAAGCTGGATCTGGCGGCGCTGGCGCAGGCTCAGGCGCGCGCGGCGGCCATCTATGGCGGCCAGGTTGACGCGGTGATGCAGATTACCAAGGAGGATATGCAGAGAGCGTGGAACGATCCCGCGAAGTACCACTCGCAGATAGGCAACTTCTTCAACGGCAACATCTTCGCGTTCAACCCCAACCGGCCTCCGTTCGACGACGTGCGCGTGCGCAGAGCCGTCCACCTAGTGGTGGACAAGATGACGCTGCACGAACTGACGGCGAAGACCGGGTTCAACGGCGAAGAGCCCGGAGGGTGGTTCCTGCCCGACTGGCAGACGGGAGGATCGCCGTACTCCCGCTCCGGCGAAGAGCTTGCGATGACTCCGGGCTACCGCGTTCCTACGGCAGAGGACATCGCTGAGGCGAAGAGCCTGCTGGCCGAAGCCGGATATCCTGACGGCGCCGGGCTTAATATCTCGTTCCTTCAGCGGGGCAACCAGCCCAGCGCGACCGTCGCCGCTATCCAGGACATGATCAGGAAGAACCTGAATGTGGAGATGGAAATAGAACTCACGGACGAGGGCGGATACTATGACCGGGTGCTGAACAAAGACTTCGACACGACCGGCACATTCACCGCCGCCGAGATCATTGATCCGGGGCCGTGGTTCACCCGCTTCCTGGCCGAGGACGGCAGCTGGAACTATGGCGGCTGGTCGGATCCTCGAACCGACGCTCTGATGAAGCAGATCAACGAGGAGCAGGATGTAGATAAGCGTGTCGAGCTTGTGCGCGAGATGCAGCTCTTGCTGGACGAACTCGTTCCGATAATGCTGTTCAATTACCACGGCGGTTACGACATCTATCGGACGTACCTGGGCGGGCCTGGCATGACCGACATGTACTATGGCGGATACAACTCGATGCACCGGCGCTGGACGCACATCTGGTTCGAGCGCGAGCGCGAGTAGTCGGATATGCCGCAGCCCCGCGGTCTTGAGAGGCCGCAAGTTGGACCAGCCAAGTTTCTTGAGTGACGCCAGGGGAGGGCGCGGTGAAAGCCTCCCTCCCCTTCACCACCTTCCTTTAGTATGAGCAAGTACATACTCCGCAGACTGATAATGACGATCCCCACGCTGGTGGTCATCTCGATGATCATCTTCGTGGTGCTTCGCGTTATTCCGGGCAACATAGTCGCCACGATGTTCGGCGGCGCGGGCGGCGGAGGCGGTGAGGGCGTGCAGATGGTTGACCCGGCGGCCATCGAGAAGCTAATGGCGGATCTGAGGCTGGACAGGCCGCTTTACGAACAGTACTTGCACTGGGCGCGGGGCATAGTCACAGGCGACTTGGGCGACTCGTTCTTCAGGGGACAGAAAGTGTCCGAGATGCTGAGGAACCATGGGCCGGTCACGCTTCAGATCTCGATTATGGCAATCGCCATCTCGTGGGTGGTGGGACTGCCAATCGGAATCCTGAGCGCGGCTAAACAGGACTCGTTCCTGGACTATTCGACGCGACTGTTCGTGGTGCTATTCCTGGCGATTCCATCTTTCTGGCTGGCGGCCCTGATAGTGCTGTTCGGCGTAATGATCTTCGAATACTACCCGCCCCTGTTCTATTCGCACATCTGGGACGATCCGCAGGCGAACCTGGCGAAGACCACAGCGCCGGCCATCGTGATCGGGCTGGGAATGGCGGCCATGATAGCCAGGATGGCCAGGTCCTCGATACTGGAAGTGCTGAGAGAGGACTACGTCAGGACGGCTATGGCGAAGGGACTGGCCAGCCGGGTGGTCATGTGGCGGCACGTCATAAAGAACGCGCTGCTGCCGGTCATCACCATTGCGGGCATAATGATGGGGTTTACGCTAGGCGGGTCGGTGGCGGTGGAGTATGCATTCGCCATAAATGGGCTGGGAGTTACGATGCTGACGGCCATCATAGACAAAGACTTCAACGTGGTCCAGAACCTGGTGATGATATACGCCGCCGCGTTCGTCATCATCAACCTACTCATTGATCTCTCTTACGCATGGGCCGACCCCAGAATCCGGTACGAATAGGCGTCCGATGCAGACATCTTCAGCAGAAGCGGTAGCGACCATAACATCGTCGGGCAACTCGTTGATGCAGGGCCTCCTGCGGTTTACGAGGAACAAGCCCCTCGGCGCGATCATGGGGGTAATCATCGTGGTGATCGTGCTGGTGTCGGTGTTCGCGGATGTCATAGCGCCATACGACCCGCTCAGCACCGACCCCATTATGGCGAGGGAACCCCCGGACAGGGAGCACTGGATGGGGTACGACGAGGTTGGCCGCGACGTACTGAGCCGCGTTATCTTCGGTTCGAGAGTCTCGCTGATAGTCGGCATCACCTCAGTGGTGTTCGGCACGACGATAGGGTCACTTTGGGGTCTGGCTAGCGGTTATCTGGGCGGCAAGTTCGACCTGATTACCCAGCGCGCGGTCGAGGTGTGGATGAGTTTCCCCAGCCTGGTGCTCGCGCTGTCGCTGCTGGTGGTGCTCGGAGCGGGACTGCATACCGTCATCATCGCGGTCGCGTTTACGAGGGTGCCGTATGGCGTGCGCGTCATCAGGTCTGTCGCGATAGCGGTGAAGGAGTTCATGTACGTCGACGCCGCTCGGTCGGTCGGCTCGTCCGAGATGAGAGTGATGATGCGCCACGTGCTGCCGAACTGCGTCGCGCCGTTCCTGATAATCCTGACGGCGCACATCGGCACGGCGATCATCGTAGAGGCGTCTCTTGGCTTCCTGGGAATCGGGATACCCCCGCCGACCGCGTCCTGGGGCAATATGCTCGGGACCGCGGCGGGACAGGCTATCAATCCGCACTGGTGGCGGATCGTGTATCCGGGCGTGGCTATCGTCATCACTGTGCTCAGCTTCAACATCTTCGGCGACGCGATCAGGGACGTGCTGGACCCGCGCCTGAGGGGTTCGGAAGCGCAGTAGAATATCTCAGGCGGTCGTAATCTGAAAAGAGAGCCGAGGGCATGAGCGCCTTCGGCTCTATACGTTTGGCTCGAAGTAGTTTCGATTACAGGACTGTCTTGGGGATATCCTTGGTCGGGTCGAAGAAGGGGACGCGCACGACTTCGGCTTCTACTATGCCGTCCTTGGGAAGCTGGACTTTGACTTGGGTCCCTCGCCGCCAGTGTGAACGAGGCATGACGGCCAGCGCGATGTTGGATCCAACATTGGGAGACCAGAAGGCGCTGGTGATGTAGCCCACGTCGTCGCCCGAGTCATTGTCTTTCACCAGGTAGAAGTCCTCGTTGTACCAGACGATGGGCTCGCCGCCCACCTTCAGGCCGACCAGGCGCTGCCGGACTCCCTCCTGCTTGATCTTGGCGAGCGCGCCCTTTCCGATGAAATTTTCTTTTTCCAGATC
>JAAXHY010000099.1 GCA_012270665.1 Dehalococcoidia bacterium | reverse complement strand
GAGGTTGAGGGAGCTCTGATTCAGACGGAGTACAAGGGGGCGCGGGACAGGCTGCATATGCCTATCAAGCTGAACGCGAAGTTGGCGGGACTGACGCCGGTGGTGTCGTCGGGGGACTTCAGGCCGCCACAGCAAACCTACGAGGTGTTCGCGCACTTCAGCGAGCTTCTGGGTGAGCAGTTCGCGTCGTTGGAGAGAATACTGGATGAGGACCTGGACGAGTTCCAGAACCTGTTGGCGGAGTTGGAGGTTCCTTCCATAGTTCCGAGGACGGAATGATTATGCCGGACATGGACAACCCGCCGCATCCGGGGGAGATAGTAAAGATGGAGTGCCTTGAACCACTCGGCCTATCTGTAGCGCGAGCCGCTCAGGGATTGGGTGTGAGCAGGCAAGCCTTAGCGGACATAGTGAATGAGAAGGTCGGCGTATCAGTCGAAATGTCAGTGCGCCTTTCCAAAGCCTTCGGTTCTACACCCGAAACATAGCTCAGGATGCAGATGGCATATGACCTCTGGCAGATTAGTGAACGCGAAGACCAGATTGAGGTCGAGAGATTCAGGATCCCGATTTAGAGATGGCTTGCCAGTGGAGGACTCATTCCTACTTACGTGAGTCGTTGCGAGTCGCAGCCCAGATCGCTCTAGGCCGCCCACAGGTAGTGGCTCATCCGAGGTTGGGGTATTCCACTCATCAAAGAATCATATGATTCAGCAAGGATTACTCTACAAGATGGCTCTCTAGGACGGCTTCGTCGAATTCGACCCCGAGGCCTGGGCCGGTTGGGGGGATGATCTGGCCGTTTTCGAAGACGATGGGCTCTTTGAAGATGGTTCTGTGAAGGGGCCCCATGTTGGCTTCCTGTATCATGAAGTTGGGGGAGCAGGTGTCAATCTGGACGGCGGAGGCAGCGGCTATGGGGCCACAGTACATGTGCGGGGCTATGACCGCGTAGTGCGCCTCGGCTATTGAGGCTATCTTCTTGGCTTCGGTTATGCCACCGCACTGTCCGACGTCGAGTTGGATTATCTGGGCGGCCTTCTTTTCGAGCAACTGAGCGAATTCGTACTTGGTCACCAGCCGTTCGCCGGTGGCAATGGGGATGCTGGTGTGGGCGGCGACTCGCGCCATCTCGTCTATGTTTTCGGGCGGCACTGGCTCCTCGAACCAGAAGGGGTGGTATGGTTCAAGATAATCGGCGACGCGGATAGCGCTGTAAGTGGTGAGCTGGCCGTGGGTGCCGATGCCAACTTCGAGTTGATTGCCAACAGCGTTTCGGATGCTCTCGAATATCTTGGCGGCACGCTCGATTTCCCAAAGGGGAATGTCCCTGGGTATGGGGTAGGAGGGCGGGAACGGGTCAATCTTGCAGGCGGAGTTGCCCTCTTCGAGCAGCTGAGCGGCTACTTCTCCAGCGGCTTCCGGGTTGTCCTGGAACGCGCCGCCAGGCATGTAGGCGTAGGCGCGGAGCGTCTCATGGTACTTGCCTCCAAGCAGGTTGTAGATGGGCTGATCGAAGGCCTTGCCCGCGATGTCCCACAGGGCCATGTCAATCGCGCTGATGACAGGAGTGGAGTAGAGACTGGGATGGCGGAAGTCGTGGCGAGAGGCGTACATCCTGTCCCAGGTCCTCTCGATGTTGAGCGGGTTCTCGCTGATTACGTTGTTGCGGACCATCTCCTCTATCAACCCAATCTGCGTCTTCAAGTCGGCGAGGTTGTTGGAGTAGGCCCCTCCGGTGATGCGTTCGCCCAGCCCGGTAATGCCCTCGTCGGTATGCAGTTCGAGGAACAGCAGGTATCTGCCGCCAATGTAGGGCGGTTCGTTGTGTATGACCATGGTCTTAAAGTCGGTTACTATCAATTCTCGCTCCTTCGCGGCTGACGGGGTTTACAAGGGATTTTCATATATACTGGTTTATATATGCACTGGGCGCCAACTGGTCATTCAACAGGGGCGACACTGGAGAGTTCTGGTGACGTTTTCATCCAGTGTTGTCCAGAGTTTTCCCAGCGTTTAAGCTAGAGAAGAAATCGCTCCACTTCGGCAATTGTTCTATATAAACCGTAGATTATATTGATTTGATGATTTCATGCGGATATTGTAGCACAGACTGAGCGGCCTCACAAGAACATTTGACCTTGTAGCGGTTCGGTGGGTAGAATAGGGATACTTCGGGGGCGAGGTCATTGTCTTGAGTGTGAACGATACGGTCTATCCATTAAAAGCGATCCGCGCGCTGGCGCTACATACGCAGGGGCTGGCGGCGGCTAACCGACGGCGAGGGAAGCCGGGTGTCGAGGAAGTGTATGCGGTGGTGGACAGGGTTGGCTGGGTGCAGATTGACACGCTCCAGGTGGTGAATCGCAGCCAGTACGTCGCGCTGTGGAGCAGGCTGGGCGACTACGACATGGGCCATCTCGACAGTCTGCTGTTCGACGACGGGAGTACATCACCGGAGAATAGGCGGAGGCTGTTCGAGTACTGGGCGCACGCGGCCTGCATCATCCCGCTGACATCGTATCGCTGGCTGATGCCTATGATGAGCCGGAGAGCGGCGGGAAGGGGCACGTGGCATCGCAATTGGGTGGCCGACCCCGACAACGCGCGTTTCGTGGAGTCACTCTTGGAGCAGATAAGGTCGGATGGACCGGCGCGGCCCGCAGACTTCAGGACGGGAAAGCGCGCGCCGGGGTCGTGGTGGAACTGGGACAACGCGAAGATTGGCCTGGAGCACCTGTACGACGTCGGCACGCTGGCGATATCCAACCGCATCAACTTTCAGAGGATCTACGATGTCCGGGAGCGGGTCATCCCTGAATGGGTGGACCGGAGGGAGCCGACAGAAAAGGAAGCGCTGAAACGCCTGTTGGAAATCTCGCTGCGGTCGCTGGGGGCGTGCGAGCCTGTTCAGGTCGGGGACTACCTCCACATGAAGCGCACGGAAGCCAAGCCGCTGGTCGAATCGCTCACGAGAGATGGAACATTCTTTAAGGTGAAAGCGAAGTTGGCTGACAGGGACATTCACGAGTTGCTGGTTCACAGGGAAAATATGCCGATCCTGGAGAAGGCGGCTGACGGTGAGGTTCGCGCAACCCGAACGACATTCCTTACTCCGTTCGACAGCCTGTTCTGGGCGAGGGGGAGGGACATAAGTTTCTGGAAGTTCAGGCAGACGTTGGAGTGTTACGTGCCTGAACCCAAGCGAATCTGGGGCTATTTCTGCCTGCCGATTCTGTACGGGGATAGGCTGGTTGGGCGATTCGACCCGAAGGTAGAGCGCAGGAGCGGGGTTCTGCGTATCAAGGCTTTGCACCTAGAGCCGGGGGTTAGGCTGAGCGCGAAACTTGTGTCCGGCGTGGCGCGCGCGATGCGGGACTTCATGCGATTTCATAACGCGACTGAGCTGGTCATCGAGCGGAGCGAGCCGCGCGAGTTTGGGGATAAGCTGGAAGCGGCGATGTGATCTGATGGCTGCCCATCCGACCCGCTCGATCACCGGAACGCTCCGCGATGGGGACGGCTATGAGAGAAAAGTCGGCTGAGTCCAGGCCTGTAATCCGTTGGAGGATGCGACATGGGCGCGGATGTAGCCCTCTTCCCCAGTTGGGCGATATGACACTTCCCTTCCGACCTGTTCGCGGTAAACCTTTCCGTCCCTGCCGATGAACCTCGTAAGGAAGATAGAGTCGGCTTTCCGTCGAATCTTCAGGGAGATTTCGTCCGGGGACGACTTGAGTTCACGGAGAAAGACGCCAGTGGAAGAGTAGAAGCGGCCAGCGGCCATGGCTTCGACGACGGCCTCGGACTCAAGGCCGTCGGCTTCGACCATGACCCAACCGCGGCCGGGGTTGTCCATGTCGGGAGAGAAGTCATGGTAGTGATGGGAGTCATCCGAGGCGACTCCGAAGATGGGGACGCCCGCGCTCAGAACGTTGTCCCATATCTGGGAGGGGCTGAGGAATCCCGGCATTGGGATGGGAAAGTTGTTGCACTCGGTGGCGGCGTTGAACACTTCGAGAAGGCTGGCGCCGCGTGTCTTGATTATCGGTTCGTGGTCGAAGGCCCACTTCCAGCTTGGATGGTTGACGCAGGAGATTCCTCCCGCGTCCCGGATGGCGTCTATGTTGGCCTGGAGCGTGGTGGCGACGTCTCCTGTGTCGGTGGGTTCGACGACGCGATCTATGCCAACGGCATTAAGATGCACAGGTGTCCTGTTGTCATTCATGCGGACAGTGACCTCCTCGCCCGGAATCATCAACGGGCCAAGAGAGCCGTCCCGACCGTTGCCGTAGTCGAGAAGTGTGAGGTGGTTGTGGTCGGAGAGGACGAGGAAGTCGTAGCCGTGTTCCCGATACCAGGCGGCGACCTTCTCCGGCTCGGCATCGCCGTCGGATTCGGTTGTATGCGTATGGAGGTTACCCCTGTACCAAGTCTGTTCGTCCATACTACGCTCCTATGTGTCATCCACTCCAACGACAGCGCCAACGGTCATGTTGGGTGGGCCTTGGAATACCGCAATACCATTCGGGAACAGGGCCGCGCCGGAACTGTCCTTAAGTTCTCTCTTTCCGAAGTCAATACGATGATATTAAACTCCTCAGTAACTTTGCCAGCAGGGGGTTCACGCGGTGCGCAACCTCGGTGAACATTGACATACCAATATGCCTATCCTATGCTTATCGCCAGTTGGAATATGTCCCAATTCCGGTAAATCCCGTGTTGATTCCAGCGCTTCACAAGGAGTTTTCCTAAATGGCGGGCCGTCTTCTGGATAAGATAGATCAGCCTAGCGATCTCAAGCCCCTGACTCACGAAGAACTCTCCCGAGTAGCGCAGGAGGCGCGTGACACCATTATCTCCGTGATCACAGAGCGTGGCGGTCATTTGGCCTCGAACCTGGGGGTCGTCGAGCTAACGCTGGCGCTGCACCGGGTGTTCGACAGCCCGACCGACAGGATAGTGTGGGACACGACCAACCAGATGTACACCCATAAGCTGGTGACCGGACGGCGGGACGAGTTCAAGGATATCCGGCTCGAGGGTGGTCTGTCCGGGTTCGGCGAACCCAGCGAAAGTCCACATGACACTCTCGCGGCGGGACACGCGGGAACGGGTCTTTCCATCGCACTCGGAATCGCGCAGGGCGCGGCTAATCGCAGACTGGACTCATGGACAATCGCGATAGTCGGAGACGGCGCGATGACTTCCGGGTCCAGTTTCGAGGCCCTTAACAACATCGTGCACCTGAATCCCGAAAAGTTCATCATCGTGCTGAACGACAACGGGATGTCGATTTCCGAAAACATAGGCTTCCTTACCAACTGGCGAAAGCGGATGATCACGCATCCTGAGTACCAGCCAATGGTGGACAGGATGAAGGCGCTCTCCAAGAGGGCGCCGGCCGGCGGGCTGATGTACAACCTAGTCAAGAGGTTCAATACGGCCCTCGATGGTTTTGTAATTCCTACGATGTTCTGGACGGAGATGGGATTCCAGTACCTGGGGCCAGTGGACGGACACGACTTCCGTCAAATCGAACAGACGCTGAGGCAGGCCCAGAATACCACAGGACTCGTGCCCCTTGTTCATGTGGTTACTCACAAGGGACACGGCTACGAGCCAGCCGAGGACGATCCGGTGAAGTTTCATCAGCCAAGTTCTCCGCTTGGGGATGGGTCGGGGGCTCCTACATATTCGCAGGTGTTCTCCCAGACCATTTCACGCATAATGCGAGAGGACGAGAACGTGGTTGGCATCAGCGCGGCGATGCTGGAAGGCACGGGTCTGGCGAGTGTTCGTCAGGAGTTCCCGGACAGAATCTTCGATGTGGGCATAGCGGAGCAGCACGCGGTGAGCATGGCCGCGGGGATGGCATCAAACGGACTCAAGCCGTTCGTGTCCATATACTCGACCTTTCTCCAGCGCGCTTTCGACCAGATCGTCCATGACGTATGCCTTCAGAATCTGCCGGTGACGGTGATAGCGGACAGGGCCGGAATCGTCGGAGAAGACGGCAAGACACATCACGGCGCGTTCGACATCTCGTACATTCGATGCCTCCCGAATGTCGTGTTGGCTGCCCCCAAGGACGAAAACGAGCTACAGCATCTCATTTACACCGCGTACAAACACGCAGGCCCGTTCGCTATTCGGATTGCGAGGGGCGCCGCTGTCGGGGTTCCGCTGGATGAGGAACTTCAAGAGTTGCCCATCGGCAAGGGACAGGTCGTCAGGAAGGGGCGGCACGTAGTGATATTCGGTCTTGGGAAGTCACTCAATGCGGCCCTAGAAGCGGCGGAACAGCTTGCCGACTGCGGAATTTCATGCGGTGTCGTGGATCCCATATTCGTGAAACCCCTGGATGAAGAACTGATACTGGACGCTGCCGAGAAGGCAGGTCGAATCGTCACCGTCGAGGAGAATGTACTTGCGGGAGGGTTCGGGTCGGCAGTAATCGAGGCCCTGACAGCGTCCGGCAAACAGGATGCCGAAGTCCTTCGCATCGGTATGCCGGACTCATTCATAGAACACGGAACAGCCGCTGATCAGCGCCGACGCCTTCAACTCGACGCCGAAGGCATTGCGCAGCAGATTCTGGACGAATTCTTCCCCGACGCCGGGCTCAGCAGTATAGCTTCGCGAAGGGACTGGGGTAAGGTGGTCTAATCCTCACGCCCATATTTCTCGAATGCCTCGTTGTAAGCCTCGGGGGTATTCAGGTCGAGGCGAATTGCCGGATCATCAAATGCCACTTCAGTGATCTCTGCGCGATGGCGTTCGAACACCTCCCTGAGCCCCTGATTCTCCTCAGAAATCCGACCGAGTTCGGGGAGGAGACGCGCGGAAAAAGCAAGGGGATGGCCGCCACGTCCGCGGTATCTAGGCGAGGTGAGCAGGGCGTCGGCCTCCAGGTGGGCGTTGATCACGTCAGACACGGTTTGCGACGCGCGGGGCTGGTCAACGGCCATGATGACAACATCGGTAGCGTCGGATGATACCTCTTCGAGTCCGGCCCTTATGGACGAGGCGCGCCCTTCTCGGTAGCGAGGGTTCATCACGCCGCGCACGGCTTGACCAGAGACGTAGGGGGCCACTTCCTCCGCCTTGTGCCCGAGAACGACGATGACTTCGCGCGCGCCCGCTTCAAGCAGCGATTGAATCTGGCTCTCGACCAAGGTCTTGCCGCGCCAAGGAAGCAGCGGCTTGGGCCTGCCCATGCGCGAACTCAGGCCGGCCGCCGTCAGGACTGCTGAAATGAAGCGCTCCATGGATGTCGAAGAATCAGTCGGCCGCCGCGACTCGTTCGGACTCCACCTTGGCTATGATGCGGTCTATGCGATGCCGCTCGAGCTTCATAGGCAGGCCGGTGCCGCCGAGCCTGAACATGAGAATCTCTCCCATGATGCTGACCGCGATCTCCTCGGGTGTACGCGCTCGAATGTCGAGGCCGATGGGGGAACGGATGTCGCGAAGACGTTGCTCGTCCAGGCCCATCCGGACCAGGTCCTCATATATCAGGATGGTCTTGCGCTTGCTTCCCATAAGACCGACGTACCTTGCGTGAGTCGCGGCGGCGGCGGCGAGCGCGACGTTATCGAACCTGTGTCCGCGCGTGGCTACTACGATGAAGGTGTTCGCGTTGATGGGCAGCTCCTCCAGCGCGTCTTCGGGCTTCTTGGCGACTATGATGTCGGCGTTGGGGAAGCGCTCGAGGTTTGCGAACTCTTCCCTGTCGTCAGTGATGAATAACCTGAATCCCAGCGGTTTGGCGTGGGCGGCGAGAGCGAAGGATACGTGTCCGCCTCCGCATATGACC
>JAAXHY010000382.1 GCA_012270665.1 Dehalococcoidia bacterium | reverse complement strand
GATGTGCAGCGGGCGACAGACAACGCCAGGATACTGCGACGGGCGACCGGGCTGGACGCCTATGCGGTGGTTTCGGGGGCGCGACTGAGTTCTCGGCTGACCAAGCCCGTTCTGAAGAGCGTCGAAGAATACTCCACTGAGGCAGACCCTGACGTCGCCCTATGGCGCCAGCTTGTCGAGGAAGACATGGAACCCCAACTATAAAGGTCAGATGCCTATCGCCGCCAGGTGGTCGTGCAGCGCCTGGAGCGTCTGGCTGTTCTCCTCGATGGTGAAGCCGTCAACCTTGTACTCTTGCTTCGCGCTCATGCCGTCCACTGCGCCCAGATCAACAGTATCCCTCAGGAGTTGTTGCTCTTCTTCGATGGTAGGCAGCAGGTTGCGCCCCGAAAGCGCCGACAGCGCAGCCGCCAGTCCGTAGCCGCCCCAATTGGAGACGCTGGCGAGCATCAACTTGGTCGTCTGCGTTATGCACGGGATCTTCACGAGAGATTCTACCTGTGTTACTTCCTCCGCCAGGTTGCCCATTCCTATCTCGTTGCCGCCGTCCCCTATTCCCACCGACGGCACGTTGGAATGGAATATGTGGTCAATGCGGGCGTTGTAGTCAGTTATATCCCGCCCGCGCATATTGCGGTACTTGCCCTCGTCGGTAAGGCCGCACCGTTCGATGGCGATGAGCGCCGAAGGGTTGAGTTCGGATATTAGATCGCGCGCGAACTGGACGCTCGCGTCGTCGTCGGTTATAGGGAATTCCACCACGCTGGAGTAGTCGCCGCCCGTCTTGTCCATAATCTCGGAGGCGTAGCGGTCGGTTACATGAACCACGTTGTATCCAAGCTGGTTCAGCGCGCTTCCGATCACGACCGCTCCGGGAGGTCCGTCGGTCTCGGCGTAACCCGCGTCCAGTATGTAGAAGCCGGTAACGATGATGGCGGTCCCCGGGTTGTCCAGGATTAGCTGCGCTGCCTGCGATGCGTAGTCGGCGGGGAGATGAGGCCGAAGGTGCGAGATTCCCCTGCGGTCCCTGTCCAGAATAATGTCTTCGATGGTCACGGCGATGCTCCTTGTGTGAGATGCGGATTATATTACCGCGAGGTCCTCATCCTTCTTGTCGGTGATGAACATATGGCCCGGGGCGTGTGTAATCATCAGTGGTGGCTTGGAGGCCATGGCCGCGGCCTGTGGGGTTACGCCACAGGCCCAGAACACCGGCACTTCGCTGTCCTCGAACTCGGAGGGATCGCCGAAGTCGGGCTTCATCACGTCGCTGATGCCTATCGCGGACGGGTCTCCGATGTGGACGGGCGCGCCGTGTACCGCCGGGAATCGGGAGGTCACCTGCACGGCCCTCACGACCTGTTCTCGCTTTATCGGCCTCATTGACACCACCATCGGGCGGGAGAACACCCCCGCCGACGCGGTGGGTATGTTGGTTATGAACATCGGGACGGTAGAGTCCTGTTCCATGTGACGTATGGGAATATCCACGTTGGCAAGCGCATTCTCGAAAGAGAAGCTGCATCCCAGCAGGAATGATACCAGATCGTCGCGCCAATATTCCGATATGTCTTCCACCTCTGCGGTCATTTCGCCGTACTCGTACACTCTGTACAGAGGGGTGTCGGTGCGGAGATCGGCGCCCGGCGCGAACTCGGCGGGCTCGACCTCCCCAGCCTCGACTACCTCAAGCAGCGGGCATGGCCTGGGATTGCGCTGGCAGAATAGCAGAAAGTCGAATGCCACTTCCTTGGGCAGAATGGCGAGGTTCGCCTGGACGTGTCCGGGTGACATCCCGGCGGTGGTCTGCACCAGACGCCCTTCCCTTATGAGTTCTCGTACTTCCGATGGCGCCGTTGGCAGGGCTAGTGTGGTCATTGTGCGCTCCTCGCTCTGTGTTGGGATAGCGTTGCTTCAGCAGGCTTAGAATAGTACGCATGGGGTGGGTCGTCAAGGCGGCGTAGTGAGCCGGAAGCATCACAAAAGTGGTGAGTAGAGGCGCATCCGGTTCTACCCACGAAGGACACGAAGCGGCACGAGGATATTGGGTATTGTCATACTACACTGGATACCCACCAGAAAATGGATGCTTCCTAGTGAGCCCGCCTCTCGGAATCTTCACATTGCCAAAAATTGTTTATATACTGGATACACTCTGCCAAAAAAGATCAGGAGCGGAACATTGGAGTGGCGATTGGAGGGGTATGCCATGGCGGTGGTGACGGATCAGACCAGAAATGCGATATGGCAAGATCTCTGGGACGCGGAGCGGTATGTTCGTTACTACGGATCGTTGGCCGATTCGTATAGAGTTCGTCACAGGAATATGAGATTCGCGCTGCTCGCCGCAATCATCATCGAAGCGACGGTGTTTTTGCCGAACATACCCGAGCCTGTGTTTACATTCCTTACAGTGGTGGGAGGAATCGTGATTGCGGGTCTCGCGTCCTGGGACGCAATATCGGATTACGCTAGGAACTCAGCTATGCTCGCCGTGGCCAGTGAGGATTGCGGGTTGGTGAATACGCAATGGGGCGAATTGTGGCTGGACATCGAATCCTATGCCATAGACGAATCCCAGGCGCGCGCGCGCAGGCGGGAACTTCTGGATAGACTGAACGCTATCGCATCGAGGGTTGACGTAGGCTTGGATGAAAAATTGAATGAATCGTGTGGAGAAGACGCGGCGAAGACGCTGGTGGAGAAATATGCTTAACAGAAGAATAACGAAAGATGACCGGCGTCTTCCACCTAGACCTAACAGTCCATCCCCACCGTCTTCCCCACCCAGGCCCAATCCCCCACCAGTTCCCGACAGACTCCCACCAATCAAGGATACATTGAGGCGTGTCCGACAATCGTTAGCTGTCGGACGCGCTCTTCTGAAGTTCGTACAACTTGTTTATGGCCTCTATGGGGGTCATGGAAGAGATGTCAATGCCCTTGAGTTCGTCCAGGGCGGGGGAAGACATCGGCAGCAGCGCGAGTTGGGTCGGCTGCGATGAGTTGCCGGTTGCGTTTCCGTTCCCAGGGTCCCGGGTGTCATCCACTTCGAGGTCCCGGAGCACCTCCCAGGCGCGATTGACCACGGCGTTGGGCATACCAGCGAGCTGGGCCACGTGTATTCCGTAGCTCTTATCGGCGCGTCCAGGTACTATGCGACGCAGAAAGACTATGCTGCCGTTCTCCTCGGAGACCGCGACGTTGTAGTTTCGGACGCCGGGCAGGTGATCGGACAGCTGAGTGAGCTCGTGGTAGTGGGTCGCGAACAGAGTGTTACACCCCAGGTTGGGATGGTTGTGGATGTACTCGGCGACTGCACGCGCTATGGCCAGCCCGTCGAAGGTGCTGGTGCCTCGGCCTATCTCGTCCAGGATTATCAGCGAGCGCGGCGTGGCGTGATTCAGAATGGACGCGGTCTCCACCATCTCCACCATGAAGGTTGATTGTCCGAGAGCGAGGTCGTCTTGCAGACCAACCCGGCTGAATATCCTGTCAACCAGGCCGATGGAGGCCGACTCAGCAGGAACGAAGCTGCCTATCTGCGCCATGAGAACGAGTATGGCGACCTGCCTGATGTACGTTGACTTGCCCGCCATGTTCGGCCCCGTTATCAGGGCGAGGCGTCCATCCTCAGCGGACATGACGGTGTCGTTGGGCACGAAACTGCCCGCATCGAGCATCCTCTCCACGACGGGGTGGCGTCCCTGCCTGATCTCTATTCTGTCGGTGTCATTCAGTTCGGGCCTGACGTAGGCGTTTCGGGACGCGACCTCGGCGAGCGAGCAGAAAGTGTCAATCTGGGAAATGGCCTCGGCGGTAGCGGCAATGTCGGTGGCGTGGGAGGCGGTCTGAGCGCAGACCTGGTTGAACAGGTCGCTTTCGAGTTCGGCCATGCGGTCCTGCGAGTTGAGTATGCGCGACTCGTACTCCTTCATCTCGGGCGTTATGAAACGCTCTCCGCCCACGAGGGTCTGGCGTCTAACATAGTCGTCCGGTACGAGGCTAAGGTTGGAGTTGCTGACCTCGATGTAGTACCCGAAGACCTTGTTGTATCCGACCTTGATGGACTTGATGCCGGTGCGCTCCCGCTCGCGCGTTTCGAGACGCGCTATGTACTGCTGCGCGTTGGTCGTCGCGTCGCGTATATCGTCCATTTCCGGGGAGAATCCAGGCCTGATTACCTTGCCGTCGCCGACCGTGATAGGAGGATCGTCCGTAATGGCGGAGCGCAGCAGAGCAACCACCTCGGATGTGTCTCGTATGCCGTCCGAGAGCGGCTGTACCTGCCAGGCGTCCTCGTCCTCTGACAGAATCTCTTTCAGGTATGGGGCGGCTTCCAGACTCGCGGCGAGCGCGCTCAGGTCGCGAGGGGTCGCTCCAAAGCCCCTGACACGGTTCAGCAGTCGCTGGATGTCTGATACAGAGTCCAGCAGCGCGATTATGCGCTCACGCCTGAGCGCGCTGCGGTGAAACCATTCGACCGACTCCTGCCTTTGCGCCAGTTCCTCAAGGTCAAGCAGAGGCTGTCCCACCCACGATCTCAGGACACGACCACCCATGGCCGTTCTCGTGCGGTCGAGGACTGATAGCAGGGAGGCCGAAGTGTCAGCCCATCGCCCGCCCTCGAACAACTCCAGGTTGCGGCGCGTCTGTGGGTCGAGGACCATGTGACGGCTGGTGGTGTAGGTCCGGAGTGTTGTCAACTGATCGGCGGCGGCTCTCTGGGTCTGGGTGAGATATTCGCGGATCGCGCCCGCGGCCCGTATAGCGAGCGGGAGACGGTCGCAGCCGAACGCTTCCAGGCTGCCGACACCGAAGTGTCGCTGGAGCGACTCGGTACACCAGTCGAGGTCGAACGACTCGGCGGATACGTGAGCCACGGACGTGGATTCGTCCGTCTCCAGTGGGTCGGCGCCTTCGGGCAGCAGAAGTTCGGCGGGTCGCAGCCTGAACAGCTCGACCGGGACTTCTGAAGTAGCAAGCTGGGTCGTGGCATACTCGCTGGTAGTGATGTCCGCGTAAGCGAGGCCGGCCTGGCCTCCTTCAACTATGACGGCGGCGAGATAGTTGTTCGCTTTGCCCTCCAGCAGGGAATCTTCGAAGACGGTCCCGGGCGTCACTACCCGCAGCACTTCCCGATCAACTATGCCCCTGGCCTTCGATGGGTCGGAGGTCTGCTCGCATATCGCTACCTTGTAGCCCTTCTTGACCAGACGGGCTAGGTATGGCTCAAGCGCATGGTAGGGTATTCCGGCCAAGGGGATATTCTTGTCGGAGCCGAACTCGCGGGATGTGAGAGCTATCTCAAGTTCGCGCGAAATCACGCGGGCGTCGTCGTCGAACGTCTCGTAGAAGTCGCCCAT
>JAAXHY010000100.1 GCA_012270665.1 Dehalococcoidia bacterium | reverse complement strand
GGCTTGCCGGTGACACGGGCGTATCCGTCGGCGGCGTGCGCCGCGCCCTGCTCGTGCCTGACCAGGATGTGGTGTAGTTCCGGATACTGAGGCAGTATCTGATAGAGCGGCAGAATCGCTCCTCCGGGAAGTCCGAAGATTACATCTACGCCCTCTCGCAGCAGCGCTTCACAGACTATCTGTCCTCCGTTGCGTCGCATATTTCCTAGGCCTCCCCTGTTCGTTTCGAGTTCGAACAGCTTGTCGATTGTCTTCTTGAGGATTTTGATTGGCCCTGATAACCAAAAAATCCCGTCCACTAATTGGGACGGGACTGTATTTTACAGCGATACCCCGCGGTACCACCCAAGTTGCGCGGAGAATCGCTCCGCGCCACTCTTCGGCTTTGTAACGGCGCCACCCCGTCCGGCCTTACACAGGAACTTGATAGGTACAGAATGTCCCGACCATTTGGTCGAGACTATATCCCTCGCTATCTCCATTTGTTCCCTTCAGGCAGGATGCTCAAGGGCGAGTTCCCTAGGCTTGGGACGTCGGATTTCCACCAGCGCCGACTCTCTAGCGTCCTACAGCCGAGGTACTACTCCCTATCAAAGCAAACATGATTCATGTGTTGCAGGAACTTTGACGTATCATGCTACCATCGGGTTCGATTGTGTGTCAAATTTCGTTTGGCGAAATGGGAGACATGGGTGAATAAAAGGATACTGATAATCGCGGGGCCGAACGGGGCGGGCAAGACGACGTTCGCGACTGAGTTTCTGATCAATGAGGCAGAGTGTCCAACTTTCGTAAACGCTGACCTGATAGCGGCGGGGCTGAATCCTTTTCAGCCCGTTCGCTCCGCGATTCAGGCTGGAAGGATAATGCTGGAAATGATAGACAGTTATGTCAGGATGGGCGAGAGTTTCGCTTTCGAGACGACGCTGAGCGGGCGGGGGTATGCCCGCATGATTCCGCGTTGGCGGACGCGGGGATATCGGATACGGCTATACTTCTTACGATTGCCGGCGCCGGAGATGGCGTTGGCGCGGGTGCGTATTCGGGTGGCGGAGGGTGGACATGACGTGCCGGAAGAAGTCGTTCGCCGACGGTTCGAGGCCGGATGGCGCAACTTTCGGGAGGTTTACATGGAATATGGTTGATGAGTGGGTGATATATGACGCCTCCGGGAGTTCGCCGATGGTGATAGAAGAGGGAGGGAGATGATGGATGATAAGAGTAATGGGGCCCGGAAGCCGGTGAAGGGTGAACGTCCCGCGCACTTTGTAGGAGCGGAGGCCGCGCTTCGCCGGGCCGCTATTAAGGCGCGGAAGCGAGCGATAGAGACGACCGGCTCGGTACCGGTGTGGAGGGATGGGGAGATAGTGTACGAGACTGAGGTGTAGGTCACACAGATCCAAATCGGCTGGCCTCTTACGAATAGGGCCAGCCGATTTTGTCTCTTCGGGATGATTCGATTGTACGGCAGTCGCGCTCTAGTCGTTGTCGTCGGACGGGAATTCCGCCATTTCTTCCATAACGACCGGTTCGGGGTCAATCGCCTCGCTCACGAAATCGGGGCCAAGCCCGAATTCGCCGCCAGGGCCGAATTCGTCGCCGGGGCCGAGGAGCGGCTCGGGACGAGATGTGCCGGTGGTCATTATGCCCATGCCCCTGGTGGAAGAGTTGGCTTCCTCGAGGCTCAGGCCGCTGACTCCATCCTCGGAGAGATTGAGCCTGGCCGGGATGAGCCTTCCGATGATGACGTTCTCCTTGAGGCCGCGCAGGTGGTCCACCTTGCCGTTTACGGCTGAGTCGGTGAGCACCCTGGTCGTCTCCTGGAAGGAGGCGGCAGACAGGAAGCTGTCGGTGTTTAGCGAAGCCCTGGTTATGCCCAGCAACACGGGCGTGGCGGTGGCGGGTTCGCCGCCCTCGGCCAGCACCTCGGCGTTGCGCTGTTCATACACGCGGCGGTCAACCCTGTCGTCGGGCAGCAGGTCGGTGTCTCCGGGATCGTCTATCTCTACGTTGCGGAGCATCTGGGAGATTATCAGCTCGATGTGCTTGTTGTGGATCGGGACACCCTGAGAGCGGTAAACCTTCTGCACCTCGTCTATGAGGTAGCGCTGTACCGCGTCGCGGCCTTGTATGCGAAGAATCTCCTTAGGGTTCTTCGACCCTTCGGTAAGGGCAGTGCCAGCGGTTACGAAGTCGCCGGTCTTGACGGTTATGTGGGAGGCCGCGGGTATGTTCTTGTACTCGCGCTGCTCCTCGTCTGTCCAGGTGATGGTGATGAGGTCGCCATCTATGGAAACCTCGCCGGACACGCGGGCCATAAGGTCCGGGGTCGCAAGCGCGGCGGACTCGTCATCTTCATCGGATTCGACGTTTTCGTCCGGCTCGGCGAGCATTTCGCCGATGCTTACCAGAGAGCCGTCCTCTACCTTTGGCGTGAAGCCTTCGGGCAGGAAGTATTCGTCGGTGTATTCCTCGACGCTGGATACACGGATGCTGCGATAGTCGGGCTCTTCGATGACTTCGGCGGCGCCGTCTATTTCGGACAGCACCGCTTCGCCCTTGGGCGCGCGCGCTTCGAAGAGTTCCTGAACGCGAGGCATACCGCTTGTAATGTCCTCGCCCGCAACACCGCCGGTGTGGAAAGTACGCATCGTAAGCTGCGTGCCGGGCTCGCCGATGCTTTGCGCGGCGATGATGCCCACCGCTTCCCCTATCATGGAGGGCCGCATGTTGGCGAGCGACAGGCCGTAGCACATCTGGCAGATGCCTCTCTCGGATTCGCAGGTCATGGGAGAGCGGACCATCACGGACCTGACTTCCGCTTCCCGCAGGGTTTCGATTGTCGCCTCGTCCAGCACGCCGTTGCGTTCGAGCAGTATCTCGCCCGTGTTCGGGTCGGCCACCGGGAGCGCGAGGTAGCGCGTTCTTATCTGGTCGAGATAGGGCGCGGCCCCCTCCTCTATGTCGTCGGCGTGTATCCATATTCCGTTCGGAGTCTCGCAGTCGTCAAGCAGGATGATGATCTCCTGCGCCACGTCAATCAGGCGCCGGGTCAGGTAACCTGAGTGCGCGGTGTTGAGCGCGGTGTCGGTCAGACCCTTTCGCGCGCCGTGTGTCGAGATGAAGTATTCGAGAACGCTGAGGCCCTCGCGGAAGTTGGACTTGATGGGGCGGTCAATGATGCGGCCTTTGGGGTCGGACATCAGGCCGCGCATACCGGCCATCTGCTTGATCTGGGCGATGTTGCCCTTTGCGCCCGAGTTTGCCATCAGGTAGATGCCGCCATAGCTTTCGAGGTTGTCTTGAATAACATTCGTCAGCTTGTTGTTGGCGTCCGTCCACACGGAAACCGCCGCCTCGTAGCGTCCCTGCTCCGTAACGAAGCCGTCCAGGTAGAGTTCTTCTATCCTGTTCAGATCACTCTCGGCTTCGGCGATGATGGATTCCTTCTCTCGCGGCACCTCGACGTCGCTGATCGCGATTGTGATTCCCGCCTGTGTGGCGTAGTGGAACCCCAGGTTCTTGATCTGGTCCAGCACTTCCGCCGTGCCGTCGTTGCCAAGGATGGTATAAACTTCGGCGACTACGTCCTTGAGGACTCCCTTTTCTATCTCTTCGTTCTTGAACTCCATCTCGTCGGGCAGGGTATCGTTGATGATTATGCGCCCGGCGGTGGTCTCGACCCGCTCACCTCCCATGGTGACGGTTATGGGAGCGCGCAGTTCTATGGAGCCCAGTTCATGGGCAAGCAGCGCGTCTTCGGAGCTACTGAATACACGCCCCGCGCCGCGCGCGCTTTCGTCCACGATGGTCATGTAGTAAGTGCCTAGCACTATGTCCAGGGTCGGCGCGACGATAGGTTCGCCCGAGCTGGGGGAGAGCATATTGTAGGTGCTGAGCATCATCTGCTTGGCTTCCAGAACCGCCTCGCGCGACAGCGGTACGTGAACGGCCATCTGGTCCCCGTCGAAGTCGGCGTTGAACGCCGTGCATACGAGCGGATGAAGCTGTATCGCGCTGCCGTCTATGAGTACCGGCTCGAACGCCTGAATGCCGAGCCTGTGAAGCGTGGGAGCGCGGTTGAGCAGCACGAGGCGGTCCTTGACCACATCTTCCAGTATGTCCCAGACCGCGGGCTGTATGCGCTCGGCCATTCGCTTCGCGCTCTTGATGTTGTGCGCGTAGCCTTTCATTACCAGTCGGTTCATGACGAACGGCTTGAACAGCTCGAGCGCCATGCGCCTGGGTAGACCGCACTGGTGCAGTTTGAGTTCGGGGCCGGCGATGATGACCGAGCGTCCGGAGTAATCCACGCGCTTGCCGAGCAGGTTCTGCCTGAATCTGCCCTGTTTGCCCCTGAGAAGGTCGGATAGCGACTTGAGCCGGTGATTGTGGCTGCCCGCCACCGCCCGGCCGCGCCGTCCGTTGTCCACGAGCGCGTCCACCGACTCCTGGAGCATGCGCTTTTCGTTGCGCACTATGATCTCAGGCGCGGAAAGGTCAATCAGTCTCTTCAGACGATTGTTCCTGTTGATGACCCTGCGATAGAGGTCGTTCAGGTCGCTGGTGGCGAATCTGCCGCCGTCGAGCTGCACCATCGGGCGAAGTTCCGGGGGGAGAACGGGCAGGGAGGTCAGTACCATCCATTCCGGCCTGTTGCCGCTGTTGCGGAAGGCTTCGACGACGCTCATGCGCTTGATGGCCTTCTTGCGACGCTGACCGGACGTGGACTGCATCTCCTCACGCAGCCTCTCGCGCAGCACTTCGATGTCCAGCTTGCCCAGTACCTGCAGAACGGCCTCCGCTCCCATCCCGGCCTCGAAGATGCCCGCGTGCTGGTCGCGCAGTTCGCGGTAGCGGCTCTCTGTCAAAAGGCCGCCGACGCTCAGGCTTTCGAGGTCGTCAATCTGGGAGGCGAGTTCTTCCTCCAATTCGTCCCTCTTCTCGTCTATCTCGAGGGTGACCTTGTTTATCTCGGCTTCCAGGGTTCTCCTGGGGTCGTCCGGATTCTCCTCTTCGTCGTCCGTTTCGACCGGTTCATCCAGTTCAGCAAGCTGCGAGTTGAGTTCTTCCAGCCTTGCTTCGCCCTCGGACTCGATCCTTTCGATGCCGTCGTCGAGCTCATTCTGAAGCTCTTCTATGCGCATTGCCTGGAGTTCAGCGTCCACGTTGGTGATGAGATACTGCGCAAAGTACAGGACCCTGTCCAGGTTTCTCGGAGACAGGTCCAGCATGAGGCCGAGTCTGCTCGGAGTCCCCTTGGAGAACCAGATATGAGCTACGGGCGCGGCCAGGGTTATGTGTCCCATCCGTTCGCGCCTTACCTTCGCTCGCGCCACCTCGACGCCGCAGCGGTCGCAGATGACGCCCTTGTAGCGGATCTTCTTGTACTTTCCGCAGTAGCACTCCCAGTCCTTGGTCGGGCCGAAGATGCGCTCGCAGAAGAGGCCGTCTTTCTCCGGCCGCAGGGTGCGGTAGTTGATGGTCTCAGGTTTGGCCACCTCGCCGTAGGACCATATCCTGATCTGGTCGGGAGAAGCCAGGGATATTCGGATTGCGTTGAAATCGTTGCCGCCCAGGGCCATATTTACACTCCATCAAAAGGCTGAGCCTTCACCCTTATTCGTCGGGGTGGCGCTGACTCGAGAGTCATGCTTCACCCCTGACCTGTTTCCTGCGATTGGAGACGCGAACCCGTTAGTCGTCGTCGCCGGCGAATTCTGGATTCGCGGCCTCAACGGGTTGGTCGTCCGGCTGTCCGGTTTCCTCTTGTCTAGCCTCGCTTTCTATGATTGGGTCGCCTGTTACCGCAAACGGGGGCGGGTCATCTAACTCCATGCTCTCGACGAAGTTCGCCATCGAGATTACGTCGGCTATATCGTCGTCATCGAAGTCGCCCAACGACAGCTCTTCCGGCTCTTCGTACATCAATTCGACCGACAGGCCGAGGCTCTGCAACTCCTTCATCAGTACGTGGAAGGATTCCGGGATTCCGGGCTGAATGACGTCTTCGCCTTTCACTATCGCCTCGTAGGTCTTGACCCTGCCGACGGTATCGTCGGACTTGACGGTGAGCATCTCCTGGAGATTGTAGGCCGCCGAATACGCTTCCAGCGCCCACACCTCCATTTCGCCGAAGCGCTGGCCTCCGAACTGGGCCTTACCGCCCAGCGGCTGCTGAGTGATGAGGGAGTACGGGCCCGTCGAACGGGCGTGTATCTTGTCCTCTACCAGGTGGATCAGCTTCATCATGTATATCTGGCCGACGGTAATCGGCTGATCGAACGGTTCGCCGGTTCGCCCGTCGTAGAGCGTGGACTTTCCGATGAATGGCGCGGCAACCCGCTCGTCGCGATTGAGACGCAGCGCCTCTTCACGGACTTCCTCCGCATTCATGGCGGATGTGTCCATGCCCCTTTCACCCTGAAGCCAGATGCGGACGCTGGCCTCGCACGCGGCTCCTCTTTCGGCCCGTTCGCTGAAAAGGGCGTCGTAGTCATAGCCACGCTCAGAGAGCCACTCACGCACTATGTCGTGGTCAATCCGCCGGTCGCCGTCTCGTTCGATCGCTCTCGGGTCGGCGGCGCCGGACTGCTGCACGATCCATGCCTGTCCGAGCGAGTCCTCGATAGCGGTATCCGGCGCTCCGTCGAACACTGGAGTTATCGCCCTGAATCCCAGAATACCGGCAGCCCAGCCCAGGTGGGTTTCGAGCACCTGGCCCAGATTCATGCGAGACGGAACTCCGAGAGGAGTCAGGATGATGTCAACCGGCGTGCCGTCCGGCAGGAACGGCATATCCTCTTCGGGCAGTATGCGGGCGATTACGCCCTTGTTGCCGTGGCGGCCCGCCATCTTGTCGCCCTCGGTAATCTTGCGAGTCTGGGCGACCCACAGCCGAACGAGCTTGTTGACGCCGGGAGGAAGCTCATCATTGTTGTCGCGGCTCAACACCCGAACTTCGATGATCTTGCCACCCTGTCCGTGAGGAACGCGGAGGGAAGTATCTTTGACGTCGCGGGCCTTTTCTCCGAATATGGCGCGCAGCAATTTTTCCTCGGCGCTCAGTTCGGTTTCGCCCTTCGGGGTTATCTTTCCGACCAAGATGTCGCCCGGCCCTATTTCGGCCCCGACGCGGATTATTCCCTCTTCGTCGAGGTCGCGCAGGCTCTCTTCGCCTACGTTGGGAATGTCGCGGGTTATCTCTTCAGGGCCCAGCTTGGTGTCTCTGGATTCCACCTCGTGTTTTTCGATGTGGATTGACGTGAATCTGTCTTCCTTCACCAGCCGCTTGCTGAGGATGATCGCGTCCTCGAAGTTGTATCCCTCCCAGCTCATGAACGCGACTAGAAGATTCTGACCCAGCGCCAATTCGCCCTCGCCAGTGGACAGGCTGTCTGCGAGCACGTCGCCCACTTTCACCACGTCCCCCCTGCTGACGATGGGACGCTGGTTGACGCAGGTGCCCTGGTTGGACCGCACGAAGTTCATCAGCTTGTATGCGCGGTTCTCACCGTCG
>JAAXHY010000398.1 GCA_012270665.1 Dehalococcoidia bacterium | reverse complement strand
GATATGATTTCAATGAAGTAGCTGTGTTGATGAAAATCGTCGGGCAAAGGCATACCGTCCGTTTCGGGGTAGAAGACTTCGGTCTGTTTGGATGTATCGGCGGTGGTCGCCACGTTCTTCGCTATCATGGTCTGGCTCCTCCACTCAATAGTACCATACAGTCGGTGCGATATATGGGTGGCGGTGTGGAGTATGCGGGGCGCAGTAACATCCCGATACGGGGACCGGGCGCCGGTATTCTCTATCTGTCCTTCAGGTAGAAGGTCATTGACTGAAGCGAGAGCACAGGGTCTATGTTGCGTACCACGATTCCCTCGGGTACGTAGGGCGCGATTGGGGCATAGTTGAGGATACCCCTGATGCCGTTGTCCACCAGTTGGTCTATAACCGTCTGGGCCTGCTCGGACGGCACGGCGACTATACCGATCGAAACGCCCGTGTTGTTGACCACGTCGGCGAGTTCGCTCATGGGTTTCACCTTGAACTGTCCGACGTTCGTACCCACCTGGTCGTCTGAGCTGTCGAAAGCCGCGACTATGGTGAATCCTTCAGGGGCAAAGCCGGTGTAGTTTATGATGGCGCGTCCCAGCCTTCCTACTCCCACGAGGCACGCGGGCCAGTCTGTGGTCAGACCGAGGATGTCGCGGAGTTCTTCCAGCAGTACCCGCAGGCAGTAGCCGCGCCCCTGCTTTCCGAACTTGCCGAAGTAGCTCAGGTCCTTCCTGATCTGCGCGGGCGTCATGTGAAGCCGTTCCCCGATTTGCTGGGAACTGACCACTTCGACCCCCTCGCGCTGAAGCTGGAGCAATGCCCTTATGTACAGGGGCAGTCGCAGTACCACAACTTCAGGGACTTCGTTCGATTGCATCGAATTCCTCATACATATGTTTGATAGAGTATATAATCTTGGACGCCAATTGTGAATAGTGTAACAAGGAAGGCTGAGCCTTCACTCTTATTCTGCTAAGAGGGGGTGGGCGCTCAGCCTAATCACCCTCTCTCCTTTGAGAGATGGACTCATGCAATCCTGTGATGTTCACGAGCCGAGCGCTCAGGCCGCCATGTTCGGGTGAGCGTGATACAATCATCTCTGGTATACGCTATGTGAAGGAGGTTGTGAATGGCGACGCTAACGCAGCCGCGCCCACGGCTGTCGCGGCCCATCCCCGGCTTCGACGAACCACGACTGCGACTGTTCGACGCGGACGAATACTTCGCGATGCGCGACGCGGGCATACTCGCGGAGGATGAATATCTCGAACTGATTGGCGGAGAGATACTATTCCGGCACCCCGAAATTGGCGGGCCGGAACGCAGGCCGTTCACCAACGCGGA
Source organism: Dehalococcoidia bacterium (assembly GCA_012270665.1). The sequence continues at coordinate 1,706 of JAAXHY010000398.1, read as the reverse complement.
ATACCACGCCCTGGCCTGGGCTGAGATACTCGCGCCCGATGAACGAGTTCAGCTTATCGCAGGAGACATTATCGTCATGTCGCCCGTAGGGAACTTCCATGCTGAGTGTGTTGACTGGATTACCGATGTATTTACTCAATCGGGCAAACTGGCGGGACACGCGCGTGTTCGAGTGCAGGGGCCAATGGTAATGCCCGACCATTCCGAGCCCGAACCCGGCCTGATGCTGCTGAAACTCAGGGAAGGCGGCTATCTATCAGACCATCCCCGCCCTGAGGACGTTCTGCTGCTGGTCGAGGTGTCTGATTCAACGCTCGAATATGACCGCGATGTGAAGTTGTCGCTCTACGCAGCGGCCGGCGTTCCTGAAGTCTGGATAGTGAACCTGCGCGACGGCTGGATAGAGTCCAACACGCGGCCCGCGGGCGACGGCTATCGAGCAACACAACGATATGCGCCAGGCGATACAATCGCGCCCCAGGCATTCCCGGATCTCGCCATACCCATCGAGCGGATCGTACCGCCGCGCCCACAAGAGGAAAATAGCGCAGATTGACAGCGATGACGGCGTAGCTTACTCTCAGCGAGGTTCAAATCGCGCCGCCAGTACGGACGCGGCGCATATTCGGGAGGTAAACCTACATGGCGAATCAGGTTAAAGGAGTTATAGCGGGCTCCAAAGGAGAACCCGTATCTATGGAGACTGTCGTCGTTCCGGATCCGGGGCCGGGGGAAGCCTTGATCAGGATTCAGGCGTGCGGCGTCTGTCACACGGACCTACACTACCGCGAGGGAGCTATCAATGACGAGTTCCCGTTCCTGCTGGGACACGAGGCCTCGGGTGTCGTGGAAAAGGTCGGCGACGGCGTGTCCAACGTGGAGCCGGGCGACTTCGTTATCATCGCGTGGCGCGCGCCCTGCGTGAACTGCCGTTCATGCCTCAGGGGGCGTCCGTGGTACTGTTTCGACAGCATGAACGCGACCCAGCCCATGACACTGGGAGACGGCACGGTCCTATCACCCGCGCTCGGAATTGGCGCGTTCACCGAACTGACCTTGGTGCACGCGGGCCAGGCCGTCAAGGTTGATCCGCAGGTGTCGTCAGCCGCCGCGGGACTCATAGGATGCGGCGTAATGGCCGGTCTGGGGGCCGCGGTGAACACGGGCGGCGTGACACGGGGCGACTCGGTGGCGGTGTTCGGATGCGGCGGCGTCGGAGACGCGGCCATCGCGGGGTCGCAGTTGGCCGGGGCGCACACCATCATCGCGGTTGACATTGACGACCGCAAGCTGGAATGGGCAAAGGACTTCGGCGCGACCCACACCATCAATTCCACACAGACGGACCCGGTGGAGAAGATACGCGAGATAACCGACGGCAACGGCGTCAACGTCGCTATCGAGGCGGTGGGAAATCCTGTTACATACGAGCAGGCATTCTTCGCGCGCGACCTCGCGGGAACGGTCGTGCTCGTTGGAGTGCCAAGCCCTGATATGAAGATCGAGCTTCCCATGCTGGAGGTGTTCGGCAGGGGCGGGTCGCTGAAGTCGTCATGGTACGGAGACTGCCTGCCCAGCAGGGACTTCCCGATGTTCATTGACCTGCACCTTCAGGGAAGGCTGGACCTGGACAGGTTCGTGTCCGAGACCATCGCGCTGGATGATGTCGAGGAGGCGTTCCACAAGATGGAGCGGGGCGAGGTGCT
>JAAXHY010000130.1 GCA_012270665.1 Dehalococcoidia bacterium | reverse complement strand
ACGGCCACGAGGACCACATCGGCGCCCTGCCTTGGGTGCTCGAGGACCTGGACGTACCCGTGTACGCCCCCAGGCTCGCCCACGGGCTCATCAGCGTGAAGCTCAAGGAGCGGGGCATGCTGGCCGGCGCGAGGCTGAACGTGGTCGAGCCCCACGAGCCGTTCAGCCTTGGAAGCTTCGGCGTCGAGTTCTTCCGCGTGTGCCACTCGATCCCCGACGCAATGGGAATAGCGATCACCACCCCGCTGGGAGTGGTGGTGCACACCGGCGACTTCAAGATTGACCACACGCCGGTGGATGGCAACCCGACCGACTTCACGACGCTGAGCCGCATGGTGGGCGACGGAGCCCTGCTGCTCTGTTCAGATTCTACATATGCGGAGGTGGAAGGGTACACAGCGTCGGAGCAGGTTGTCGGAGAAGCTCTGGACCGTGTCATTGGAGAAGCGTCGGGCAGGGTGATGATCGCCACGTTCGCGTCGCTCATCTCCCGAATACAGCAGGTGATAGACGCGGCTGTAAGATACGACAGAAAGGTGACGGTAGTCGGTAGAAGCATGATGAACAACGTCAATATGGCGTTGAACATGGGGTATCTGGAGGCGCCCGAAGGCGCTGTCGTTCCTCTGTCCGCAGCGAGGCAGCTTCCACATGACGAGGTCGTCATCGTGGCTACGGGGAGCCAGGGAGAACCGACGTCTGCGCTGGTGCGGATCGCCAATGGGAGACACCGGGACATCGAGGTGGTGCCCGGCGATACCGTCGTAATATCGGCCTCACCGATTCCGGGCAACGAGACCCTCGTGGCCAAGACGATAGACAACCTATTGAAGCAGGGCGCGGATGTCCTTTACAGCCGCATATCTCTGGTGCATGTGCACGGTCACGCGGCGAGGGAAGAGCTGAAGATGATGCTCAGCATAGTGAAGCCTCGATACTTCGTGCCGATTCATGGCGAGTACAGGCACCTGGCGCAGCACGCGGCGATTGCTTCGGACATGGGAATGCCGGGCTCGCGCATATTCGTGCTGGAGGACGGCGACGTACTGGAACTGGACGAGGTCAGCGGGGACGTGGTGGATACGGTTCGAGCCAACTATATCTATATAGACGGCAATCGTCTATGGGATATGGACAGCGCGATACTTGGAGAGCGGCTGAGACTATCCAGGAACGGCGTGGTGACAGTAGCAGTCACGCTGAGTTCCCGCACAGGTCTTCTGCTGGCGGAACCCAGCATTACGTCGTCGGGGTTCATAGCGTCGGACGATTCCTATACTTTATTTGAAAAAATTTCTAAAAAGGTTTCATCAATACTAGAAGACTTGGGTAGCGAGAGCTTAGATTTAGAAGAGGTGAGGTCTCAACTGACAAAGTTGGTCAGGGATTTCATCTACGGTGAGACTAGGCAGCGCCCCACGGTACTCACGGTAATCGAACACATCTGATTTCCGTTACATATGCTTCTGGTGGCGCCGGCGCAATCCAGGTCCGGTAGCCCCGGACTCAGACCCTTTCAGGTCTCCGATAGAGTCTCGCCTTTTACGTTGTAACTCTATCGAAAGGGTAGCTCCACATGACAAGTCCAACTCGCGAGAGCAGCTCGGAGACCGAATCCACTTCCACACGCCGTGAGATAAACAGGCTTCTACTGTTTCTGCTCGCTGCGGGTTTTGTAGCTTCCATAGCGTGGGTGGCGCTCATGGCATTCGGGACAGCATTCGACGCGCTGGGAAGTTTCCGAGAGGGATTGCTGCGCGCGGTCGGTTTTGGTTCGGTCCTGATAGCAGGCTGGGTCATTGCCTTCACAGTCGCGCTGGCTTTCAGGCGTGAATGGCTGAGGCGATACAACATCTGGCTGGCGTCCGCCGCGCTTGTAGTAGCCGGCATTGGAGCTCTGTCATTCCTGAGTCCTTCCGAGGGGCTTCTGGGATGGTTTGCGCTCGGCGGTGAGGTGACGCCGGGCGGTCAAGTCGGGGAGATGATCATCGGGAGCCAAGGCGTGACGGGATGGCTGCGAGTGGTCGCGGCCCTCGCGGTGGCGGGAGCGCTGTTCATGCTGCCCGCGTTTCGGACGGTTGGCGATGCGATGCTGTCGCTGTTCGACCGGCGCAGAGAACCCGGTCCGGGGTCGTTTGTGGTGGGGCCGCGGTTTTCCGAATACGAAGATCAGGAAGACGACACGCGAACCACGCCAGTTCCTTTTGTGGGGGTGTCTAGCAATCCTGTGAGATTTAGCGGCGAACCGAGTTCCTGGTACACAAGCTCTGAGCCAGTTGGAGCCAGAGGGGCTCCCAGAGTTCAACCCGAAGCCAGACCGGACGAACCATATACGGTCTCGAGTTCCTCTCAGCCGCGCGAATCTTTCGACTTCGGGAACCTGCCGATACGCTCGGCGCCCGTGCCTTCGCTGGCGGGCTATCTCAACGGCATGACCGGAAGCGATTCTCTGGAAGCCGGAATCAAGAGCGCGCTTGCCGCGCCGCCCAGTCCGGAGCCGGAGTCAGCGACCGCTGAATCCCAGCCATCTGAGGATGGCGACCCATTCAAGCCGCTCAATTTGAGTAAACTGCCGGAGCCGGTATTCGCGTTCACGACTGAACCCGGACTCACCGACGAACTCGTGGAGGAAGACGATCCTGACGCAGGGGATATGTCAGCGTCGGAAACGCCTGATCTGGAAGAGTCGGGCGCCCCGTTGTCCGAATCGGCGGCCCCGGAACAGTTCGACGACCATGAGGAGGACGTCGCCGACGAGTACATAGACGACAAAGATTTCGACTTCGATAGCGATTCCCATGCCGAGATGTCTAACGGGTCTCAGAATGTCCCAGAAACGGTGGAGAGTGATCCTGTAAGCGCGCCGGGAGGGTCTGATTCCGGGAGCGTCGTAATAGGCGATTCTGGACAGGATGACTTCTTCATGTCGCAACTGGACTCCGCTCCCGAAGTTGTGGAAGCCAGCGAACAGCAGTCTTTCGATCACCCCCATATCGAGCCGTCTCCCGAGTCTGACCGCTCGAACAGCGGCGTGTCCGATCTCGATTCGCCTTTCGCGGGCGAATCGTCCAGCCCGCTTCTCGAATACGATGATTCGGACCGTGGCGATATGCTGATGCCGGACTTCGATGATTTGTCCGACGATGAACTGGCCGAATTGTCAAGATATGAGGACGGCTCAGATGGCGGCGACTCTCTCGCCAACCTGGATTCGTCGGCTACGTTCGTGGATGTCGACGATCAGGTCTCGTTCGACGACTCTGCGATAGAAACGACTTCTATGTCCGACAACGAGCCGGAAACCGTTGTGATGGAGGAGTTCGATCCCGATTTTCTGAATGACTCCGATCCCTCGACGCCCATGCCTGCGCAACCCGGAGCTCCGTTCAAGGCGAACAAATACTGGGCTATGGACTCGGAGGCTTCTTCATCTGAATCGGAACCACCTTCTTTAGGATTTGACCGGGGGGAAGAAGCCGGCGCCTCCCCGGTTACCGTACCCGTAACGCCGGCGGCATGGCGGAAGCCCAGCATTAGAATGTTGAACACCGCTCCGAGCAACTCGATCACCGAAGAGGAGCAGCGGGTCACTGCCGACGCGATAACCCGGACACTGGCGGAATACGGGATAGAGGTCGGGGTCGAGGATATCCGTCCCGGCCCGACGGTGACGATGTACGGGCTTACACCGGGCTGGGTGCGCAAGAACAGGACCGTGAAACAGGTGGACGCCAACGGGATACCGTTGAAGGACGAAAGGGGACGCCTGGTAACCAAGCAAGTGGAAGAGAAGACGCGAGTCAAGGTTGACAGCATCCTGGCCCGGGAGAAAGACCTGTCTCTAGCGCTCAAGACTCCCTCGATACGCTTGGAGACGCCCGCTATGGGTAAGTCGCTGATTGGCATCGAGGTCCCGAACCCCAATCCCAGTCTGGTAACGCTTCGCAGTATCATGGAGAGTTCGGAATTCCAAGGCCTGCGGGATGACGGCGCTCATCTTCCGGTCGCGCTCGGTCAGGGCAGCGGTGGTGAGCCAGTCGTGTTCGACTTGGCAAAGATGCCTCACCTGCTTGTGGCGGGAGCGACGGGAAGCGGAAAGAGCGTGTGCCTGAACGCGATAGTGTCCTGCCTAATCACCGAAAAGACACCCGCTGATATGCGTATGCTTCTCGTGGACCCTAAGCGTGTGGAGTTGACCCCATATAACGGCATTCCGCACCTCCTGGTGCCCGTAGTAGTCGAGACGGATACGGTGGTCGGCTATCTGAAAGGCTTGATACGTGAGATGTTCGACCGCTACCGCCGCATGGAAGAAGTGGGCGTGCGCAACATTGAGGCGTACAACAGCCGTATGCCGGACAAGATGCCGTTCCTTTGCGTCGTCATAGACGAACTCGCCGACCTCATGATGACCGCCGCGGTTGACGTGGAGCAGTCAATATGCAGACTTGCGCAGCTCGGCCGCGCTACCGGCATACACATGATAATCGCAACCCAGCGGCCGTCGGTGGATGTGCTGACAGGACTTATCAAGGCGAATTTCCCGAGCCGAATCAGTTTCGGTGTAACTTCGCAGGTGGACTCGCGCACGATTCTGGATACGGGCGGCGCGGACAAGCTGCTCGGACGCGGGGATATGCTCTATCTGCCGCTCGACGCTTCGAAGCCGTCGAGAGTGCAGAGCGTGTTCATCGGCGATTCGGAGATCGAAAAGCTCGTGGGCTTCTGGCAATCCACTCCAAGGCTGCCGTTAGAGGAAATTGATCTGCTTGGCGAGGGTGAAGCGGAGGAGGGTGACGGGCCGGACATAGATGATCCGGACCGGGACGAGATGATAGACAAGGCGATAGAAATAGCCCTCAGCCATCGCAAACTATCTACCTCGCTGCTCCAGCGCAGGCTTAGAATCGGCTATCCACGCGCGGCGAGACTGATGGACCAGCTAGAGGAAGAGGGAATCGTGGGACCTGGTGACGGCTCGAAGTCCAGAGATGTTATAATGAACCAGAACTAACTCCCTAGTACCTTTTGCTATGGGCGGGAGATTATGGCGAGTAATCTGCCAAACATATTCGGCTTCAGCCCGCTTGAGGGTGATAGCGCTACTCAGGAAGAGCCTGAAGGGGGAAGGGCCGAGTGTCTGGTATGCGCGCTCGACCTGCGAGAAGACGATACGTACCTCGGCTATAAGATCTGCCCCCGCTGTCGCTTCCATTACAGCATGAGCGCGGGGGAGCGCATCGAGTCCCTTGCCGACTCGAACAGTTTCAGGGAGATAAACCGGTCCCTGATTTCGCTCGACCCGCTGTCGTTCGCGTCGGTCAAGTCCTACAACAGCCGCATCTTCCAAGACCAGCGGAGAACTGGACTCACCGAGGCGGTACTCACAGGTACGGCCTCTATTGCCGGGACACGCGTAATGTTGATCGTTCTGGATTTTGGTTTCATGGGCGGCACGATGGGATGCGCGGTCGGCGAAAAGATAGCGCTCACGCTCGAACGCGCCACGAAGATGAGCCTGCCCACCGTAGCCATCATCACCAGCGGAGGGACGCGCATCCAGGAGGGTGTGCTGTCTCTTATGCAGATGGCCAAGACGACGGTCGCGGCCAATCGGCTCAACCAGGCGGGGATTCCGCTGATTACGGTACTTGCCAATCCCGCCACCGGACAGGCATACGGCAGTTTCTCGAACTCGGCCGACATCATTCTGGCCGAGCCGGGCGCGATAGTCGGGTTCTCTTCGCTTCGTGTCATAGAAAGGGCCAGCGATCTGCCGCTTCCCCTCGAGTCCCATACTGCCGAGTCTCATCTGAGACATGGGATGCTCGACGCGGTGGTCCAGCGAACCGAACTGCGCGCAGTCCTGGGCGTTCTTCTCGACCTTCTGGGAACAAGGTACAAGCTGTCGAACTCCGGCGAGGGCATCGGGTATGTGACAGGCGTTCCCAGGCCACAGGCATGGACATCGGTGCAGCTTTCACGACATCAGTCTCGTCCGATGGCAGCGGACTATATGTCCAGGATATTCGGTCAGTTCGTAGAACTGCATGGAGACCGCTCCTACGGAGACGACCCGACGGTCATATCCGGTCTGGGCCAGATAGCGGGCCAGACCGTCGCCGTCATAGGACAGCAGAGAGTAGCGACTTCCAATGCCGGTGCCGGAAGCGAGAGCCGAACGATGCCGGAGGGTTTCCGAAAGGCTCAGAGGGCGATAAACCTGGCCGCCAAATTCTCGTTGCCGCTCGTGACCCTGGTGGATACGACCGGGCCGGACCTGAGCGAAGCCGCGGAGGAGAGAGGTCTGGGAAATACTATCGCCAATACGATGGCGCTAATGTCCGGCCTGGAAAGTCCTACCATCTCGGTGGTGATAGGGCAGGCGGGTAGCGGAGGAGCGCTCGCCTTCGGAGTTGCGGATCGTGTTCTGATGCTCGAGCACGCGATCTACACTTCCGTTTCTCCGGAGGAGGCCGCGGAAGTCATATACCAAGACGCTTCACGCGCCGAGGAAGCGGCGACCTCGATGCGACTGACCGCGCGCGACTGCCTGGATCTCGGCATAATAGACCAAGTGGTGGCAGAGCCTCCGAACGGCGCCCACTCCGACCCTGACGAGGCCGCGAGGCTGCTGCGCCGCGTAATAGTGTCCGAACTGTCCGTACTACAGTCCATGACGCAGAAGAAGCGGGAAAGAGACCGTTACAAGAAGTACCGTGGCATGGGCGAGTACAGCTCCCGAATCAGGGTAAAGATTGCCAAAGAAGTCAACTCTTTCCAGAACCTAGTCCGGGCGGGCTGGGAGAGACTGCCTCGAAAGAGACGGTCTCAGCCGCCGCCGGAATACACGATTGAACATATTCTGAAGAACGGGAACCTCTACGGGGCCGACGACTGACCTGGATGTGCTTCAGGCGCCATCCCGCAGGCCCGCCCGTTCGAGTGCGTCCGCGATCTCCGCTTCGCCCTCCTCTGAAACGGGCGCGAGTGGTGAGCGCGGGGTCATACCTTCGAAACCCATCATTCCCAAGGCGCGTTTTACTCCCGAAACGCCATGTCTGATGATGACCATATCCAGCATGGCGGCGGCGCGCTGCAACGGCCTGGCGTCCATGAAACTGCCGTTCAGCCCGCTTGCCATTATCTCGCGACACAGTTCGGGCGCGATGTTGCCGAGCCACATACACGCTCCATTCGCTCCCATCACCGCTCCCGCGAGCAGAAGGCCGCCGTTACATATCCAGAAGCGCTTATCATGGGGGAAGGTCAGCGCTACTCTGCCCTCGAAGCGTATGTCGTGGTCCGTTATGTACCCGAAGACATTGTCGTGTGAGCATATTTCAGAGATGACCTCGGGGGATGCGGCGGGTACGCCAGTGAAAGTCTGGTGAATCACTACCACCGGAATCGGACTGCGCGAGCACACCTCGCCAAAGTAACGCAGGGCAGCCTGGTTGCCGCCCTGCCTGGGTATCCTGACGCGAACCATGTCCGCGCCTGTGTCTGCGTACTGTTCCGCGAGGTCGAGCGTGTAGGTCGTTGAAGGCGTATCTATCCCCGCTATTACTATGCGGTCTTGCGCTCTCATCTCCGCGACGACATGGACAATCAACTTCTTCTCGTCGTCGCTCAGCGAAAGTTCCTCGCCGTTGGCGGTGCCCAGCGCGAAACCGGACAGCGAGGTCCGGTTCCACCGTTCGATGTTGCGCGCAAGCGCGTCCGCGTCAACCCGGTCATCCGCGTCGAAAGGCGTGGGCGTGGGGGCTACAATCAGTGGGTCTGTCAGACCGTCAATATCAGCCCGCATACTAGAAGGTGAGAACGCCGCCGTTGGAACTTCGACCGGCCTCGAACGATGAGATGTCGTCCTCGTTCTCCAGCGTCAGGCCGATGTCGTCCAGGCCGTTCAGCAGGCAGTAGCGTCGGAAAGGTTCGACGCTGAACTCCGCGACCACGTCTTCGTTGTCGTCCCAGAGGCGCTCGGCTTCGAGATCAACGTTCAGACGGTAACCGGGGTCGTTCTCCGCGTTCTCGATGATCAGCTGGACCGTCTCCTCGGGGAGCGCGACCGGAAGCAATCCGTTCTGGAAGCAGTTGTTGTGGAAGATGTCGGCGAAGCTCGGCGCTATGACCACCTTGAAGCCGTACTGCCCGAGCGCCCAGGGAGCGTGCTCTCTCGAAGAGCCGGAACCGAAGTTCCTACCCGCGACGATGATCTCGGCGTTCTCGTAGCCCTGCTTGTTGAGAACGAAGTCGGGATTGGGGGAGCCGTCCTCGTTGTAGCGCCAGTTGAAGAAGAGGAACTCTCCGAAGCCGGTGCGCTCCACGCGCTTGAGGAACTGCTTCGGGATGATCT
>JAAXHY010000205.1 GCA_012270665.1 Dehalococcoidia bacterium | reverse complement strand
TTTAACGCCGATTACTGGTAACTAATGATTTTCAACCCACACCCCGGCTGTCACGGTCGGAATACTCTTACGCGGTGGTTGTTGCTATCGGCTACGTAGATGGAGCCGTCGGGGCCGATTTCGCAGCCGTGCGGACGGTCCATGCCGGCGTCAGTGGCGGGGCCGGCGTCGCCGTGTCCGCCCAGCTGACCTCCGGCGATGGTGGTCACGATGCGGGTAACGGCATCTATGCGGCGTATGGCGTGGTTCTCGGTGTCGGTGACGATGATATTGCCCTGCGCGTCGCACCTGATGCCCTTGGGTCCGGCCCATGTGGAGTCTATGGCAGGGCCTCCGTCCCCGGTGTAGCCCAACTCGGCGTTGGCGCCCGCGACGGTTCCCATGATACCGTCCGAGGTGACGACGCGGACGCCGTTGCCCTCGCGCTCGGCGATGTAGGCGTTTCCGGCAGCGTCCATACAGACCGCGCGCGCTCCCAGTATGCTGGCCTCGGTCGCGGGCAGGCCGTCCCCGCCACGTTCCTTCTCGCCGTTTCCGGCGAAGGTGGTGATGACGCCAGTCTCGATGTCCAGGCGTCGGATGCGCTGGTCCTGGATGTCGGCAATCAGCAGGCCGCCTCTGCCATCCAGAAAGCAGTCGTTGGGTTCGCGCATTTGGGCCTGGTCGCCCGGGCCGCCGTCGCCGGAGTAGCCAAGCTCGCCCGTGCCCGCGACGGTGGTGATGATACCGTTGGCATCCACCTTGCGCACGACCGCGTTGAGACGGTCAACGATGTACACGCTGTCGTCCGAGTCAATTGCGAGCGAGTAGGGTTCGTACATCGTCGCTTCGGTGGCCGAGCCGCCGTCGCCGGAATAGCCGGGCTCGCCCGTGCCCGCGATGGTTGTGATGACGCCGGTTTTGGCATCCACGCGGCGGACGATGTGGTTGGTCGCTTCGCAGACGTACAGGCTGCCCACTCCGTCGAAGGCGCACATGAACGGCTCGCGCATCAGCGCGTCTGACGCGGGGCCACCGTCTCCTGTGTAGCCAGCCTCTCCGGTTCCAGCGAATGTGTATATGATTGGCGATTCGTCCAAGGTCATATCTTCTCCCAATTGCCCGATCTAACTGAACTTCCTTCTTACTCCGCGTTACGCAACCGGGTCTCCTTCATTTGTCTGTTGGCGGCGGACGCGAGCGCGCGTCCCGCTTGCGGCGATTCAAGGCCACCATCCACACACAGTTGCCAACTGTAAGCGCGCCCGCGAGTATCCATAAGACGGTCCCCAGGTCCGGGTTGTATGCAAGACCGATGACCAGTCCGACGAAGAATATGAAGAATGCTATCAGAAAGATAGCTATGTGCAGCGCCACCCTGAGTATGTTAGCTATTTTCATTCACTCGCGTCATGACGATGCATAGGGCTGACCGAACTTCTCCGAGTGCGCTATGTCAGACAGGGACTTGCGATTCTTGCGTCCCACGCTGCCGCGTCTCTCGTTGGCGCGGTATCCGAATGGGAGGACGGTAACCAACTCGAAGCTGTCCGGTATGCCTAGCAGTTCCTTGACCCGGCGGTTCTGTTCCGCGACGCGCAGGCCGACGAAGCAGGTGCCGAGACCCTCCTCCCAGCCGACGAGCTCCATCTGCTGAAGCGCGCGTCCGGTGTCGAGGTCGGGCCTGTCGGCGTTGTCCATAGCTATGGCAATCGCCATCGGGGCGTCGGCGACGAAGCGCCCACTGGAGGCTATGCCGCCGACCTGCCTCAGCGTATCCTTATTCCTTATGACGATGAAACGCCAGGGCTGGAGATTGCGCGAACTGGGCGCCCACTGCGCCGCCCTCAGCAGCTTCTCGACGACATCGTCTGGCACGGGGTCGTCGGTGAATTCCCGCACCGTAAGCCGACTTCTCACGACATCGTAAACACTCATGTACAGACTCCCCGCGCACTCGTTTCGGAGGCGCTCATTTATTTCTATTCATAGTTCAACAGGTGGTAACTGATGGTCAACTGGTGAATTTTCCACCAGCAATTGACCTGCATTTCACCCGCATTAGCTACGGGGAAAGTTTTTTCTTCCCTCCAGACCTCCGATACATAATCTTTAGCTTATGTACGAAGTGTCCGTAAGTTAGCCAAGCACAGCACTATTTTAGTACATATAAGTCATAGATGTATAGGGAAAAGAGGAAACTTGTAAGCATCACAGGAGTGGTGGGCGGCGGCATATCCGGCTCTATCCACGAAGGACACGAAGCGGCACAAAGATGTTGGGTATCGTCATACTACGCTGGATACCGACCAGAAATTTGACGTTTCCGGGAAACTTCGACGAATTGGGAGAGTGTACCGATGGTACACTCTGGCGATACGGGAATGCTATTCGCCAAGCCTGTGGATTTCTGAACGGCGAGACTTCTGGGATCCCGCTCCCCGCAGGATGTATTATGTTTTACCGACGTGGGGGTGGAGGGGTAGGCGGAACAGTTGGCGGCGTTGTGAGAGGAGGGACGCTATCTTTCTCCACGGGGCCCGGACTCGGCGGGCCTGGTCTGCTGGGAGATGACGGCACACTACGATGTCTCGGCATATCGCCCTCCCATCACTTCGTTGGCTTCGGCCGCAGATCTGACATTGCGTTTCTCGTCTTGATTCAACTCAACTCGCGCCGCGACAACGTTCATCCTGTCGAGGAGCTCACGTTGTCGCTTACGGGCCTCATGCTCTTCGACATTATCCGTTTCGATGTCCAGCCAGAGGGATCGCCATTCAATGTGCAGAAGCGCGCAATCTTCACTTGCCACGGTTAGCTTCGCAGAATTCTTGGCGTCATTCGAGGTTGCATCGAATACAGTGAGAGCTATGATCATGAGACCTACTACTACAGTCGCAACCGTACCCCAGGGTTGGGGGATGCTGGACATAAACGGTATTACAATGCTGGCTTCAACCAGAATGGCTCCGAGGAGTAGTGAGCGAACCACATTATGCCGAGTTCTGTACTTATCGGCCAAACTGATGTAGTAACGCAAGTACCGTTCAGCGTCAGTATAGTCCTGCCAAATACTTGTGCGGGTATGGTCAGTTACCCTAGCCACGGCTCACTACTCCTTGCCATGGTCCGATCTTCATCTGACCTAAGATTACCACCATACCCGACACACAGCAAGAATAAGGGCGTTCATAGTGGTGAAATCGCAATAGTGGAATTGCAACAGTCTAGAACCCAAAATTTCCAGGATTCCCACTTTCGTGGGAATGACGGTAGGAGAGACGGGATACTACGGATAACAGGCTTCCGCGACCTCTTAGGTCTGATTGATAGCGCCGCTCTGGACTTGTCAAAATATCGCTCGTACAATCGCGCCACTAATCTGAGCTAGAGGAGCGCAGTCTTTGGAGTCGGCAGTGGGGGCGTCTGAGCGGGCGCGAAACAGGCCCACGATACTCAGCGTCATGTCCGCTGGGCATGGCGTGGCGCACCTATACGACCAGGGTTTTCCAGTGCTCATGCCGACCATCGCGTCCTACTTCGGGCTGAGTTCGCTCCAGGTATCCGTTCTGCTTGCGCTGAGATTCACGGGGTTCGGGGTCATCAACATCGGCGGCGGGCTTGTGGTGGATATGCTCAAGCGGCACTGGGGGATGATGCTGACGGGGTGCATGGTGTCGGCGAGCCTGTTCTTCGCGCTGGTCGGGTCGGCGCCGAACTACATCGTTCTGCTGCTGATCGTGCCGGTGGTGAACATACCCGGGGCGCTGTGGCACCTGCCGTCGGCTGCGTCGCTGTCGCAGATCTTCCCGGAGAGACGAGGATTCGCGCTGGCGATACACGGGTTCGGGGCGAACGTCGGCAACCTGATCGGGCCGCTGACGGCGGCGTTCCTGCTGGAGCGTCTGGGGTCGTGGCGCGGAGTGATGTTCATCTACGTCGGACCGGCGCTAATCATGGGCGTACTGGTGTGGATGTTCCTGAGGGACGTGGGCAGAATCGGAGAGGTGGAGTCGCGGGGACTCAGGAGGCAGTTGCGGGAGTCGGCGCAGTTGGTACGCAATCCGGCGGTACTGCTGATGGTGGGCGCGGCGATGCTGAGAGGGATAGGACTGGACGCACTGTTCGCGTGGTCGCCGTTCTACCTGGAGGAGACGCTGGATAAGGGGCACCTGGACGCGGGTTTCCACTACGCGCTGCTGACCGGGATGGGGATAGTGTCGACTCCGGCGCTGGGATACCTGTCGGACAGGTTCGGGCGCAAGATCGTCCTGGCGCCGGGGTTTGCAATAGCAGCGGGGCTGTCGTTCGTGACGGTCGCGGCGGGCGGCGGCCTGTGGCTAACGCTGGTACTGGCGGGAACGGGGCTGTTCAGCTTCGCGCTTCACCAGATCGTGCAGGCGGCGGTGCTGGACGAGGTGGGACGGGGGACGGAGGCGACGGCGGTGGGGCTGATCTTCGGCCTGAACGGGATACTGGGGGCGGTGTCACCGTTTCTGGCTTTCCTGGTGATAGAGAATTTCGGCGGGTATGGGTCGGTGTACTACTACGCGGGGATTCTGACGCTGGTGGCGGGGGTATTGATCATAGTCGCGCCGACGCGGAGGGGGTAGGATATACTATCAAAGTCGGCATTGACTCATGAAAGGCAACTTCCAAATGGGAACGTTCAGTGTACGGATTGAAATTGGCGACGCCAACTGTGAGCAGTGGGTGGCGATGGATGCGCTGGTGGATACGGGAGCATCTATAACGTCCGCACCCGGATCGGTTCTCAGAGACTTGGGTGTAGAACCTGAGACTAGGCAGATTTTCCAATTTGCCCAAGGCGAGACCAGAAATATGGATATAGGCTATGCGCGAGTGAGGTTCGAGGGGAAGGAAGTCATAACCCAGGTTCTTTTCAACGACGAGGGAACACCACCGCTGCTCGGAGCGATGGCGCTTGAGAGCGCTTACTTGGGTGTTGATCCTGTTGCAAAGCGTCTGATACCCGTGCGTGGTTTGATGATGACTACCCACGAACCGCTATCGGGCGAAACATACCCAGACGCGCTTGATGAGCAGCTTCGGGCACTGGAG
>JAAXHY010000498.1 GCA_012270665.1 Dehalococcoidia bacterium | reverse complement strand
GCAGCCTGTCCAACCTGACAGGGCTGGACCTCAGTGGCAACGAGTTGGGTGGAAGCATCCCGCCCGAACTTGGCGGCCTGTCCAACCTGACAGTTCTGTCCCTCTATAACAACGAGTTGAGCGGCAGCATCCCGTCCGAACTGGGCAGCCTGTCCAACCTGACAAGGCTGGACCTCAGTGGCAACGAGTTAACTGGGTGCGTCCCCGATGCATTGCGGGATGTGTCGTTCTACAACCTCGATCTGCCCTTCTGCGCCCCATAGCCGAATCAACCCCAAAAGACGCGCTCTCGGACGTGATGGATGTCGGGAGCGCGTCTTCGTCATCATATTCCAGACGCCACCTCACGCCGCCTGGCCGTCGGTCTTCTGCCATAGGATGCAGCTCCGCTCACGGAGGATTCTGCGGTATTCGCTTCCGACATAACCACTCAGTACCGTATGGCGTTATAATGAATTGAGAGTCTGTTAATCCAATCGGCAGGGCGATTCAACGAAGCATGGTTCCAGAAGAATACAGAGGGCATCGCAGGGACAAAGAGGAATTCTCTGAGGAGAAGCCGGATTCCAGGTTGAAGTTCGTGACTGGTATTCTGGCTATCGGCGTCGCTTTGGGATTTGCCCTGGGATTTCTATTCACCTCCGTTGCCGGCTCTCCTTCGGATGGAGAATCGCCACTTTTCGACGAAGGTCAGGTGTCGCGCATATTCGAAGAGGCGGGACCGGCGGTCGTCGAGATAGATGTGGCGCGAACAGTCAGAAACGTGACCATTCCCGGAGTGTATTCCGGGTCCGGCTTTCTGGTTGACGACGAGGGGCACATTTTAACTAACAATCACATCATCTCTGCTGGCAACGCATTCACTGTAAGACTCTCAAATGGCCAGGAAGTGGACGCAGAGAAGTTGGGAATAAGCGAAGCCGACGACCTTGCGGTACTGAAGGTCAAACCGCAAGACATTGACGGTATAGCTCCGCTCGAACTGGCGGACTCGTCCCTGGTTAGACCTGGGCAGATGGCGATTGCCATCGGGAGCCCGTTCGGGGAATTCAATTCGATAGCCGTTGGAGTAGTGAGCGGAATTGGCAGAGGACAAACAAGCGTCTTGAATCGGCCTATTCCCGACATGATCCAGACAGACGTGCCGCTGAATCCGGGGAATTCCGGAGGCCCTCTCCTCAACTCTGAAGGCAAGGTAATCGGGATAAATTCCTCTATTCGAGTCAACACCCCGAACGCGCCCGTGGAGGACTTCAGGATTGGCTTTGCTGTCCCAAGCAATACGGCGGTAAGCATCCTTCCGCATCTGAAGACCGCATCCGAGTTGAAGAGGCCGTGGATCGGAATTCAGGGGAGTGCGGTCACGCGGGAATGGGCCGACAGAATGGGGTTTCCAAGGGGAGTTGCCATTACGGGCATATTCGCCGACAGCCCGGCGAGGAGGGCGGGCCTTACAGTCTTCAGGGGTCTCACCGATGACACTCTGGGAGACATCATTACCGCCGTTGACGACATACCCGTGGAGTCCATGGAGGATATGGTCAGTTATCTGAACTCCAAGGTTCCGGGGGACGAAGTTACCCTCACGCTGTTCAAACTTGGTTCGGAGCGCGAAGTCAAGATCACACTCGACCCCTGGCTCGGGGGGATGTGAACGCTTGGGCTCGACCCACCACCGTTGCGCCTATCAGATAAGGAACCGCCTCCGGTCCGGGGCGGTTCCTTGATTTCCGAGCCCGCTCAGTTGAATGCTACTGAAGTGGTGAGACACTCAAAGGCAGCAGCAACTTGTTTTCCTGCTTGAGCGGAGCGACCCCACCCGGAGGCGGCCATACGCCCTTCGCGCGAGTCTCTGCGCGTATCTGCGCTCGCTGGTCGTAGCTCTCATACGCCCACATGTGAATCCAAGTATTGAGATTGCCGAGTTCAGAGTACCAGGCGCCCACCAGCGGGGAATACCTCTGTCTCTCCTCGATATGTTCGCTCCACTTGTCAATCACTTTGGGTATGTCGCCCGACTGGTAGGTATAGATACGCATTTCATAAACCGGGCCGAGTTTCGCCGCGCCGCGAAACTCCATGAACGGAGCGGGCAGGAAGATTTCGGAGTGCATATTGATCATGAACTCCGAGTTGTCGGGCGGCCACACGCCATCCGCGACAACCTTGGCCCGGACTTCGCTACGCTGGTTGAGGTCTTCATAGGGCCAGACATGCACCACCTGGTTCAGCGGGCCCGCCTCCGTCTGCCAGAAGCCGAACAGGTCGGAGTAGTTGCCCCGGCCTTCCTTCCACTTCGCGGCGGTCCGCTTCTCGAACTCCGGCGCCGACCGGGGCTTGAGGTCATAAGTCCTGAACTCGTATATCATTCTCGACTCCTTTTCGTCGGTTATTGGCGATTGTAGAAGTTACTCACGCCGAATTTTCACTGTTCCAGTACGTAAGTCTCAAGATTGTCCACACGCTCGAAATCGTTATCCAGTGTCAGTAGCGGCAACGAATGTTGAAGCGCCAACGATGCGATAATCAGATCAGCGAATCCGAGCATACTGCCTCGCCTCATCAGGCCATAGTTCACTTTCGAAGCTATCAACCAAGTGTCTTTGTCAGCATCTATAAACGACATCTCAGCGAGACGGCTTGCCCAGAAGTCATAATCTGATTGAGATACGCACCCTTGCAGTATCTCTGTCAGAACTGGCCCAACCATCTGTACGTCACCGTCCGTCAGGTAGGAATCCAACGTCCTGCCGCTTGGAGATTCCGGTCGGTTGATATAGTTCAGCCAGACTGATGTATCCGCGATAACCATGCTAACCGCGTCGAATTCGCTCCAGGAATTTACGGCGCTTTCTATCCAGATCTCTCTGACGCGCGGTCGTATCTTCGATCCTGGAGCGGCCGGCCATGGAGCGTATGTCCTGAACGTTCTTCCAGCGAAGATACTCTCTCATTACGGCGTTCACAGCCCGACTCTCGGTTTCTTCCCCCGTAGCCTCGACCACGGTGTCGAGCAGCTTTCTGTCAATGTCGAGCGTTGTGAGCATCTGATATATCCCTTACTGGAGCGGACACGGTTCTCACCTCATTCTACCGCATTGCTATCTCGCGTATAAACATACCCGATCCAAATTGAACGCCTTTGTTAGTAGCCCATCAGCGCGCTCGCTCGGTTGGAGCGCGTTATCATCTGCTCCATCGGGTCGGTGATTACGTTGACGCAGGAAGGCATCCCTTCCTGGCTGGCCGCGTACGCTCGCTCCAGCGCAGGCCGTATGTCGTCAGGCTCGGTCACGTGCTCGGTGTGGCCGCCGAACGCCTCCATCATCTTGTCGTAGCGAATGTCTTGGACGTAGCGCGCCACGCGCTCTCCGTAGTCCTCAGGCAGTCCCATGCGCGATTCGAGATTGCCACCCACTATGCCGGAGTTGTTGTTCACTATGAAGACTATCGGCAGGCTGTGCCGCGCCGCGGTCTCCATCTCCATCGAATTGAACCCGAAAGCGCAGTCCCCATTCACGCTGACAACGGGCGCATCCGGCCTCGCGAGCTTCGCGCCTATCGCGAATGGAACCCCGACGCCCATGCAGCCGTTCGTGCCGGAATTCAGCCGGCTGGCCGGGGTGTTGCTAGGCAGGATCTGGCGTCCCGTGGCGAGCGTTATCTGCCCGTCAACCGAGTAGATAGTATCGCGTGGGAACACGTTCTTCACCTCTGTGAGCAGGCGATAGGTCTTTATCGGCGTGGCGTCCGATTCCATGAAAGGGTGGATGGACTCGGCGTTCGACGCGGCCTTTTCCCTCAGCGCCGTCAGCCAGGGGCCTTCCTCGGCCCTGTCTCTCACGCCGTCCGTTCTGCCCTCCAGTTCGGCCAGAATCTGTCCGAGCGCCTGTCCCGCGTCCCCCACGATTCCGACGTCCACCTTGCGGTTGAGTCCTATCTCCTCAGGCTCGATGTCAATGTGGATTATCTTGGCGTCCGGCGCGAACCTGCGTCCGAAGTCGAACATCCAATTCAGACGCGCTCCGACGACCAGGATCACGTCCGCACCCTGCATAAGCGTACTGCGGGCGGCGTTGAAGTTCATCGGATGATCGTCCGGGATGAAGCCGCGTCCCATAGGGGAGGGCAGATAGGGGATTCCCAGCGTCTCGACCAACTCCGCCAGTTGCTGTGTCGGCTCCGACCAGCGCACGCCTTTGCCGACTATCATAGCGGGCCGCTCCGCGTTCAGCAGCAGACCGGCGGCGCGGGATACCTGCTCAGGGTTTCCCTGTGGCGGCGCGTCGGTGTAGTAGTCCGTCGGCCAGTGTACGGAGTCTTCCTCGACCATCTCTTGGAGTACGTCGGATGGAAGATCGAGGTACACGGGTCCGGGCCGTCCGGTCTTGGCCTTTCTGAATGCCATGGACATGTACTCGGGAATGCGCGCGGCGCTGTCTACCTGTACCGCCATCTTCGTAATTTCTCGGAACATCGGTACGTTGTCCGTCTCCTGGAACGTGCCGGAGTAGCGACCCGTCTGCGGACCCGAGCCGCCGATTATGACCAGCGGCATACAGTTATCGAATGCGACGTGCGCGCCGGTGACGCCGTTGGTCACTCCCGGCCCGGCCGCCAGCACGGCGACTCCAACCTCGTTCCTGACGTATCCATACGCCGTGGCAGCGAACGTGGCCGCCTGTTCGTGCCTGACTCCAATCGGTCTCACGCCGTATCGCGGCCCATAGCCCATCACCTCGACGATAGGACCGCCCGCGAGTCCGAACAGGGTTGATATACCCTCGTTGGCAATTGACCTGGTTACAAGCGCGCTTCCTTCTATCAGTCCCATTTCCATCCCCTCCATATCCTGAGAATCCTATAAACCCTTTGATTCTAACTAACCCGACTTCCACACAGGCCGCCGCTTCTCCGAGAACGCTTTCGGCCCTTCGATGGCGTCTTCAGTGGCCTGCACTCGCTCCATTATGGGCGCGCCGAGGCGTACTGAGTGTTCCACCGGCACATCCTTGCCACCATAGACGATACGCTTTATCCCCTGGATGGCGAGCGGGGCGCACAGCTTTATCTCCTCGGCTATTTCGTCACACTTTCTCAGCAGCTCGTCCCTGTCCTCGACCAGGTGCTGGATCAGCCCGATGTCGTATGCGCGCTGGGAGTTGATGCGGGTTCCGGTAAGCATCATATTCAGCGCCTCTCCCAGCGGTATCATCCTGGATAGGTTATGCACCGCATGACCAGGGAAGATACTCCAGCGCGCCTCCGGGAGGCCGAATTGCGACTGGCGCGTAGCTACTCGTATGTCGCAGCACAACGACATCTCCAGTCCGCCTGCGACGCAGTAGCCGTCAATAGCCGCAATTACGGGCTTGAATACGCCCCGGTCCGCGTATGAACTCACAAGCGGCCTGCGTATCGGACTTTCCGGCCTGTCTCCCTCGGCGTCCAGCGCCGCTCGCTCCTTCAAGTCCATGCCCGCAGAGAAAGCTCGCCCACCACTACCAATGAGGATCGCCGCGTAGAGGTCCGGATCGTCTCTGAAGAGGTCCAGCGCCTCGCGTAGGCCCCTTCCCAGTTCGCGGCTGATAGCGTTCAGAGACTCCGGTCTGTTCAGCGTGATATACGCGATGTTGTCGCGCGCTTCGTAGAGTATCGTGTCGGTGGAAATCGTCATGATTCGCTCCTGGCCAAGCTGGTTCGGAGTGTATTAGCAGGCGCCGCGGGTGTCAACGAATGCTGGATCTCAGTAAGCGTCACAAAAGTGGTTGGTAGAAGAACATCCGGTTCTATCCACGAAGGACACGAATCGGCATAACGATATTGGGTATTGTCATACTACGCCGGATACTCACCAGAAATTCGATGCTTCCCGTCCGGCAGGCAGGGTCTTCGCAAAGTCGGCGGACGACGCGATATATATC
>JAAXHY010000579.1 GCA_012270665.1 Dehalococcoidia bacterium | reverse complement strand
CCGGGCGAGACGGTGGTGGTGGAGAAGGAAGTGGTGAAGGAGATCGTCAAGGAAGTCCCCATCGAGGTCGAAAAAGTCGTCGAGCGGACGAAGACCCTGATCGCCACACCCAGTCCAGCCGATCAGCGATTCTTCATGACGACGCTGGACCCGATGGCGAATCGTGGCGGCACGCTGATTACGTCCAATAATGGACCGCCCGGCCACTTCGACTTCTACGTCTCAGGATCTATCACCTGGCACGGGTGGATGACGCCCATGTACGACAACCTTCTGCGGAAGGACACGCGAACGCCAGATGTCACGATTGTTCCTGACCTCGCCCATAGCTGGTCCGCGAATGACAATCTGGACACCTACACCTTCAACCTGCGCGAGGGGGTCAAGTTCCACAACGGCGCGGAATTGACGTCCGAGGACGTGAAGAGGACCCTGGAGCGGGTCATATTCCCAGACAGGTTCGAGACCACGGGTCTTAGAAGCGCGTACCAGGCGATATTCCAGACCGCCAAGGTTACGGACATAAACACGCCGGACGATTACACGGTCGAACTCGTCATGGAGGAGCCGCGCAGCGTCGGCTGGGTAATGGCGGGCGCTTCGGAACAGGGCGTAAAGATAAGCCAGGCTTCAGTACTGGATCAATACGACGGCAATCTCAGGGACGCCGACCCTACAGAGGTCTCCGGCACAGGCCCGTTCATCACGGTAGAGAGAACGGACGACTACGTGACACAGGAAGCGAATCCGAATTACTGGAACCCGCACGCCCCATATCTGGACAAGATACAGCACATCTGGCTTCCGCTGATGACGCCACAGATTACCGCCGCTCTGGCGGCGAACCGCGTTGACTGGAGTATGTTCATTCCCCCCGGCGACGTTCCGACTCTGCTGGAAGACCCGCAATTCAAGGTGGCTATCCACCTGCGGCCTACATACCATCTGATACCGCTGAACCTGACGAGGCCGCCGTTCGATGATGTTCGTGTTCGCAAGGCTGTGGCGCTGGTCTTCGACCAGGAAGCTCTCATCGAGGGAGGAAGCCAGGTTCAGGCGCTGCTGTTCGCGGGCGGCTGGTTCGGAGAGGGGCAGGGAGTCTATTCACTCACGACCGAACAGCTCAGAAAGGAGAAGTACTGGCGGAGTCCGACGCCGGAGGACATAGCCGAAGCCCAGCAATTGCTGGTGGAGGCGGGCTATCCAAACGGCGAGGGAATACCGACACTCGACCTGCTTGGCAGGGCGGACGGTCCATGGTGGGAACTCGTGCTGTTGCTGGAACAGGCGTGGCTCAAGCAGCACCTGAACATAAACTCTGAGATCAGGCTTGCCGAGGTATCGGTGGTCGGCGACGACGTCCGGGGCCTTAGGTTCGACATATTCCCAGAAGTCAACTCAAGCATGAGGGTGCCGACACCCGAATACTACATCAAGAACGCCTTTGGGCAGTGCGGCGGCGGGCCGTGCAATGCCAACATCTTCAACTACAACGACCCGAAACTGGACGGAATGATAAGGGAACTGGAGCTCGAGTTCGATCCGGACAGGCGGATGACCCTTTCCAAGGAACTGTCTGACTATCTCACCCAAGAGATGATCATGGTTCCCTGGGATACAGGTGAAATCACCTACCACATGTATAACGACGATGTTAAGGGCTACATGCCGCACAACACTGAATTCAGAGGTGTTTACATAACCAACAAGTGGGACCACGTCTGGCTGGACCGCGAATAGGTACAGGGAAGCAACGAAACCCACACGGTAACTTGCAATACAGGTTAGAATGACACTCGGGGGCAGGGTTCGCAGCCCTGCCCCTCCTTGTACGCCCTTACTCGACCAGAAGATCCCGGAGTACCCACTTGAACAGGTATCTCACGCGCAGAATCCTCCTCGCGATTCCCACGCTGATCGGGCTCACTATAATGATCTTCGGGATCATGCGGATCCTGCCCGGCGACCCTCTTGGCACGTTCATGACCGGGGACTACTTCCAGATAATGACGGACGAGGAGATCAATCGTCTCAAGGCAGACCTGGGACTCGACCGTCCACTCATACTCCAATACTGGGACTGGGTGAGCGACGTGCTGACTGGATCGTTTGGCAGATCTCACCATCGCAACGATCCCATCATCAACACGATACGCAGCAGGGGCCTGATCAGCATGGAGATTGGGTTCCTGGCGGTCGTGTTCTCGTGGATCATAGGGCTGCCCGTGGGCATAATCAGCGCATTGAAGCCGCACTCGCTTTCTGATGTGACTGTGAGCACGACCACGGTGCTGTTCCTGGCAATCCCGAATTTCTGGCTTGGACTGCTCATAGTGCTGGTTACGGTCACCTTCTGGGGGTATCATCCGCCGCTTGCCGGGGTCCATTTCTGGGAGGACCCGTGGACGAACTTCCAGATAGTCGTGTGGCCGGTGGTGGTGCTCGGGACGTCCATGGCGGCGATAATCGCGCGGATGGCTCGCTCATCCCTGTTCGAGGTATTGAGAGAGGACTACGTCAGAACGGCAAGGGCCAAGGGATTAGTCGAGAGAATGACTATCCTGCGACACGCAATGCCCAACGCACTGCTGCCGGTTCTGACGCTTAGCGGCGTGATGCTCGGTTTCGCTCTCGGTGGCTCGGTGGCGGTCGAGGTCGCGTTCGGCACGCCCGGAATCGGCAAGACGATGGTGAGCGCGGCGTGGGAACGCGACATGAACGTGGTGCAGAGCCTGGTGCTTCTCTATGGGATGACATTCGTGCTGGTCAACCTTGTCGTTGACCTCCTTTATGGATGGATAGATCCAAGGATAAGGCTCTCCTAGTTCGGCCTATTGACCGACCATCGCAACCAAGCGCGGCAAGAATTGTAGAAGAGAAACGATTCAATGGAGTCAGTACTAGCTGAGAGAGCCGCACAGACGCGAATGTCCAAGAGCGCGGACGCCGTGGGCAATTTCGTGCGCAAGAGCCCTTGGCACGCCTTCTGGGGCGTCGTGATAGTCGTACTCATATTGATGGCGGCGCTCGCCCCGGTTATCGCGCCCTACGATCCTATCGAGCCGAATGTCAGCAGGATGAGACTGGCGCCGGACTCTCAGAACTGGACCGGCACCGACATCGTGGGCAGGGACGTCACCTCGAGGCTGATTTATGGCGCGCGCGCCTCGCTGTTCATAGCGGTGAGTTCGGTCATGCTGGGCACGCTGATTGGCGGAGTGTGGGGACTCATCAGCGGCTTCGTCGGCGGCAAATTCGACTTGCTGAGCGAAAGGTTCGTCGAAATACTTCTGGCTCTGCCCGGTCTGATTCTGGCCTACCTGTTGGTTCTCGTGCTGGGAGCCAATTTCTGGACGGTTATCGGGGCTCTGGCCATATCCCGTGTCCCGACCGTAGTGCGTGTCATTCGATCAGTCGCGCTGTCGGTGCGGGAGAGTATGTACGTGGACGCGGCGCTTACCATCGGCGCCTCCCGAGCGCGAATTGTGTGGAAGCACATAGCACCCCAGTGCATCGCGCCGCTCATCGTGCTGGTAACGGTGGATATTGGCGGCGTCATAATCGCGGAGGCGTCATTGAGCTACCTGGGAGTCGGGATCGCGCCGCCCACGCCGTCCTGGGGGCGTATGCTGGGCGACGCGAATCCGACACTCTACCCGATGTGGTGGCTGGTTGCCTTCCCGGGTCTGCTGATTACGCTTACTGTGCTGGCGTTCAACCTGTTTGGGGACGGCATACGCGACGCGCTGGATCCCAGGCTGAGGGGCACGACGTAGGTTACAGCGACGCTTCGGCGACCCGCTCTATTTCGTCAGCCATTTCCTCTTCGGTCTCTTTCAGGTTGGGACGCACTATCACTCTATTCGCGCCGGCGTTGAGAAAATCCTGGGCGTTCTGGCGGTCGGGCGGCTGGCCGTACACGGAGATGGTGATGGACTCGGGGTCGCGTCCGCGTTCCTCAGCGAGCGCGTCGAGCTGCCGGCGGCTGTCCTCGAC
>JAAXHY010000026.1 GCA_012270665.1 Dehalococcoidia bacterium | reverse complement strand
CGTTCATTGACGCGCCCTCTGACTGTATGATAATCTTCGTTCGTGAAATAATGCACATATTCCCTACTGGACGGTCTCTCACACACTGCTGAGCGGTGCCATCAATTTGCCGAGCGATAGAGTACAAACACTATTCCGCGTCGTGGTTGTCGCCGCTATCCTGTCCGCATTCTTCCAGGTAACACTCGGCGGAGTAGTACGGGTTACGGACTCCGGCCTCGGCTGTCCGGACTGGCCCCTGTGCCATGGGGAGATCATTCCGCCTTTTGATAGGGCGACCCTGATAGAGTACAGCCATCGGCTTTCGGGGTCCGTGCTCGGCCTTCTGGTCATGGCGACCACCTCCATAGCCTGGATGCGCTTCCGTGCCAACCGGCTGGTCTGGTACATGAGCGTGAGCGCGCTCGTTCTGGTGATCGTGGCCGGGATTTTTGGAGGGGTCACCGTCCTGACAGAACTCGCCTGGCAGTATAGGTTGCTTCACCTGGCCATAGCCGAGGTACTCATCGGCTGCCTGATAGTAGCGGCCATAGCGGGCTGGAACCCGTACTCCTCCACGTCCACCGCCGCCAATCCCGAACAGGCCGATTCACTCAAGCCGCTGATAATCGCGTCAATAGTGGGCGCGTTCGTTCTCATACTATCCGGATCGTACATGGTCGGAGAGGGGTACGGAACATCCTGCGCCACCTGGCCGCTGTGCCGCGGCAGCATCCTCCCGGAAGGATGGGCCTACATCGTACACATGGGACACAGATACATAGCGGCAATCGTGGGTATCATAATCTTATGGACGGCATGGAGGGCATGGTCTTTGGCTTCGGCGCACAGCCCAACCAAGATCGCCGCCGCGTCCCTGGCTGCGGTCTTCGCGCTCCAGATAGTGGCAGGCGCGTTTGTCATATGGAGCGGATTCGCGGCCGACCTCAAGGCAACACATCTCAGCCTAGCCACTTTGGTCTGGGTTGTCCTGGTAAGCCTCACCGCTTTGATATACTCGTACCGGCCCGCTTTCGAATTCGGCACAGCGGTCTTGAGACAGAAAGCGACATAGCGGAAGTCGTATGGCTACTTCAACTGCGGCCTACAGTCGCGCAAACTCCACACTCAGGGGCTACATAGCCCTTACCAAGCCGCGAATAATTTCCCTGCTGGTCTTGACTGCTCTGGGGGGTATGTTTCTCGGCACCCGCGGCGTGCCGGATCCCCTACTCGTCCTCCTAGTACTGGGCGGCGGCGCACTGGCCGCAGGGGGCGCCAACGCCCTCAATCACTACTTGGACCGCGATATTGACGGGTTAATGGGACGCACGTCCGGTCGCCCGATTGTCAGCGGAAACATCCCTCCGCAGCACGCGATGTGGTTCGGTATAGCGCTGAATGTGGTCGCCTTCACCATTCTAGGCTCCCTGGTGAATATCCTCAGCGCTCTGCTAACGCTTTCCGCGACACTTTTCTACATATTCGTGTACACCAAAGCTCTGAAGCGAAGCACTCCCCAGAACATCGTCATCGGGGGAGCGGCCGGCGCTATACCTCCAATGGTGGGCTGGGTAGCCGTAACCGGCGCACTCGGTCTGCCCGCGCTGTATATGTTCGCCATCGTGTTCTTCTGGACGCCCCCGCACTTCTGGGCATTATCTCTGCTGATCAAGGACGATTACCGGAGGGCCGGAATCCCGATGCTGCCGGTGGTCGCGGGAGTCAAGGATACCAAGCTATACATTCTGCTCTACACTATTCTGCTTGTGGCGCTTACCCTCATGTTCTTCACCACGAGAGCGGTCGGCTGGGTGTACTTTGGAGGGTCGCTGGCGCTGGGGGCAGGCTTCATCTACTATGCGTGGAGACTTATGAAGCGAGACGGCATAGAAGGCGCGAAGGCCGCCTATCTCTATTCGCTCGCCTACCTTGCTCTGCTGTTCCTAATCATTATGGTGGACAGCGTGGCGCGCCTATGATGCGGCATGGTCTGGCACATCCGATCAGAGGCGCCACGTCGGGCGCTTGCGTCTTGACTGAGACAGGGCGCTTTGATAGATTCTTTGTCGGTTTCAGAAGCGGTCTCTGAGGTATAATGTCTTACAAGAGGGAACCTAAGAATATGCTCAATTTCCACCTGCGCCGCAAGTCGCTACTCGGCTTCCTAATGCTGGGAGCGCTTGTCGCGTTGACGCTCGGATGCACTCCCGGCGACCCGCAGTCCACGTTCGACGCGGATGGCCCCGTCGCTCAGTCGCAGTTGAACCTCTTCTGGATCATACTGGGAGCCGGCGCAGTGGTCTTCGTAGCTGTCCAGGGCGCTCTGGTCTACCTGCTCATCAAGTTCCGCAGGCGGAGAGACGACGACATTCCCGAACAGGTCGAGGGCAATCACACTCTCGAATTCGCCTGGACTGCCGGCCCGACCGCCATCGTAATCCTGGTAGCGATACCCACCATATTCACCATCTTCGATAACCAGGTTTCCCCCGAACCCGGGGCGCTTACCGTTGACGTGATCGGCCACCAGTGGTGGTTCGAGTTCAGATATGACCACCCGGATGATCCCACCAAGGACGTCGTCTTCGCGGGCGACCTGCATATTCCCGTAAACGAAGTGATAAACGTCAATCTCGACTCGGTTGACGTGATTCACAGCTTCTGGATACCGAAAATAGCGGGCAAAGTGGACATGGTGCCTAACAACGACAACGTCATGTGGATACAGGGCGATCAGACCGGTACATACTACGGGCAGTGCGCCGAGTTCTGCGGCGTGCAACACGCCAACATGCGCTTCAAGGTAATCGTCCAGACGCGTGAGGACTTCGACGCCTGGCTCAGGGCGCAGGCCACGCCACCGGAAGAGTCGCAGGACCCGCTGGTGGTGGAGGGCAGCAAGGTATTCAGAAGCGCGGGCTGTTCAGGCTGCCACGCGGTCGACCCGGTCTCCAACGATGGTGTCGCCGGACGAGAAGGGCCGAATTTGGCGCATGTGGCCAGTCGCACCAACCTGGCCGGCGGTATGTTCGACAATCGCGGCGAGGACGGGACCGTCAATCTCGCTATTCTCCAGCAAAACCTGAGAACCTGGATTACGGACCCCGAAAGCGTCAAGCCGGGAAATACGATGGCCTCTGAAGGAGCGCCATACATAGACCCGGAAAAGGCCCTCGACGAAGCGGAACTGTCCGCCATAGTAGCCTACCTGTCGAGCCTGAAGTGACGGCGCGACGGCTGATGTAGATGTAAATGTTTGGAGAAACGGGATGACTACTCTGGCAATACCGAGACCTGTACACCCGACTGGCATCTGGTCGTGGATAACCACAATTGACCACAAGCGCATCGGCGTCCTCTACGGGGTCACCGCGTTCCTGATGTTCTTTTCAGGTGGTATCGAAGCATTTCTGATAAGGGTCCAGCTTGCCAGGCCGGAACAGAATCTGATTACGCCGGAGATATTCAACCAGCTTTTCACGATGCACGCGACGACGATGATCTTCCTCGGCGTCATGCCTCTGTCCGCCGCGTTCTTCAACTTCGTCGTACCACTTCAGATTGGCGCAAGAGACGTGGCATTCCCGCGTCTCAACGCATTCAGCTACTGGACATTCCTGGGAGGCGCGCTGCTTCTCAAGATAAGCTGGTTTACTCATTCAGCTCCCAATGGAGGCTGGTTCGGATATTCGCCGCTGACGGGAATCACCTACAACCTGGGGCACGGCATTGACGTGTGGATCATCTCTCTACAGGTGCTTGGTATCGCGTCGCTGGCCGCATCCTTCAACTTCATCGTAACCATACTGAATATGCGCGCTCCGGGCATGGGTCTGATGCGAATGCCACTGTTCACCTGGATGACCATGGTGACGGCTATTCTATTGGTGCTCGCCTTCCCGGTCATAACCGTCGCGCTGATAGAACTCTACTTCGACCGCTCGTTCGCCATGAACTTCTTCAACGTGGCCGCGGGCGCGAATCCAGTTCTGTGGCAGCACCTGTTCTGGGTATTCGGACACCCGGAGGTATATATTCTGATACTGCCCGCTATGGGAATCGTGTCCGAAATCCTTCCCGTATTTTCGAAGAAGCCGCTGTTCGGATACGCGACCGTCGTACTGGCCGGCGTGATCATCGCCTTCATGGGATGGATGGTATGGAGCCATCATATGTTCACCGTCGGCCTCGGCCCGGTGGCAAATTCGGTCTTCACGGTAACGACCATGTTGATAGCGGTGCCAACAGGGATAAAGGTGTTCAACTGGATGGGGACGATGTGGGGCGGCTCGATCAGCTTCAAGACGCCTATGCTGTTCTCAATCGCGTTCGTTTCGATGTTCGTCATCGGGGGAATCAGCGGCGTAATGCACGCTGTGGCCGCGTCCGACGCCCAGCAGCAGGACACATACTTCATCGTGGCCCACATCCACTACGTACTGTTCGGAGGCGCTATATTCGCTATTTTGGCGGGAACATACTACTGGTTCCCCAAGCTGACCGGCAGAATGTACAACGAAGCACAGGGACAGTGGCACTTCTGGCTAATGTTCATCGGCCAGAATATAACGTTCTTCCCGATGCACTTCACCGGAATGAACGGAATGCCGCGCCGCATCTACACCTACTACGGAGGCATGGGCTGGGACTTCTGGAATATGGTCTCGACCGTCGGAGCTCTCTTCCTCGTGGTTGGATTCCTAATCTTCATCTACAACATGGCTAAGAGCTGGAAGAATGGCGAGGTCGCCGGAGCGGACCCGTGGGACGGACGGACGCTGGAGTGGTCAATCCCCTCGCCGCCGCCGGAGTATAACTTTGCCGAGATACCCAATGTCCAGGATCGCGACGACTGGTGGGAAGAGAAGCAGCGCAGGCGCGAACTCGCGCCCGGCGCGCCGGTTCCGGTGGTAGCGGGCGGCTCCGACAGCGAAGACGCTCACGATATACACCTGCCTCAGCCGTCGTACTGGCCGTTCTTCGTCTCGCTCGGTCTGTTCATAGGCGGAATGGGTCTGGTCTATCTGGTAAACGTGAGCGAGGCCGGGATACGCACGCTCAACTTTGTCGCGCTGACCACGACGGTCATCGGCGTGATAATCGGCATGGTATCGGTATATGCATGGTCGTTCGAGCCGGTCAATGACCCAGAACCAGACGGCGGACACGCCGCCCATTAACGCTACGGAGGCTGATTAAGTGGCACACGCCCCCGCCATACACGGCGAGCACGAACCAACTACAACAGGTCTGAACCACAGAAAACTGCTGATGTGGGCCTTTCTGGGCTCGGACTGCATGTTTTTCGGTACGCTCATCGCTACGTACCTCGTGTACAAGAACAAGAGCCTAGAAGGCCCACTGCCAATAGATGTATTCGACATCCCGGTTACGTCGGTAAGCACCTTCGTGCTGCTGATGAGCTCGATGAGCATGGTGATGGCCTACGCATGGCTCACCAGGGGCAATTTGAAGGCGTTCAGGATATGGCTCGCCTCCACGGCCATCATGGGTACAACATTCCTGGCTTTCCAGGTGTACGAGTTCTATGAATTCGCCAACCACGGGCACCTGACTCCGCGCACCAACCTGTTCGGGTCCACATTCTTCACACTCACAGGATTCCATGGGGCGCACGTGACGCTTGGGGTAGTATGGCTGCTATCCATACTCTTCCATTCGTTCAGGGAAGGCGGAGTCACTCCTGAAAAGAACCTGGACGTGGACCTTGCGGCGCTGTACTGGCACTTTGTTGACATCGTGTGGATCGTGATCTTCACCGTCGTGTACCTGTTCGGAGTATTCGAAGGATTCCCCGGAACCGCGCCGTCCGCCGCGGCCCACTGACGAGATTGACCGAGAGAGACTAAAAACCCAGCCAAGAGTAGATTACCGCTCAGGGAGTTCAAATGAGTCAGGAAGAGAGCCAGGTCGCAGACCAGCATTCCGCGGACGCCGTGCATACAGGACACCCCACGCCNNATGCACCTGAAGTTCGACTCGAAGATATTCTCGGGTATGTTCTTCTTCGGAATGTTCGTCGCCACAGGCGTTATCTTCGCACTCATGGCGTTGTTTAGCTGGTTCTTGCTCTAACGGTCGTCTCGCGATTGTGGAGCGGCCTGAAGCAACAGCGTACCTAAACGCTCGAAGGGAGGATTGGGGAGTTGGATACAGGGTCGCTGTGGATGGCGTGGCAGGCCGACCTCGAATCTGTCATCCTCTTGATCGCGATACAGGCGGTCTATCTTCTTGGCGTTGGCCCACTCAGGCAGCGCAACAACTGGGCCGAAGATGTGGACCCGAGACAGATCGCGACTTTCACGCTTGGCGTTCTGGTCATATTCATCGCTCTCGCATCACCCATTCATGTAGTCAGCGAGAACTATCTTTTCAGCGTGCATATGCTCCAGCATGTGCTTCTAACACTCGTCGCGCCTCCGCTCATGGTACGCGGGATCCCGGACTGGCTCATACGTCCGCTGCTCAGGCCGAACTGGTCGTTCAGAGTCGCGCGGGCCCTGACCCACCCAATTGGAGCGTTCCTGGCGTTCAACATCGTATTTTCAATCTGGCATATACCGGCCCTGTACAACGCATCTCTGACCAATCACGGCATACACATCGCCGAGCACATAATGATGATAAGCACGGCCATACTTATGTGGTGGCCCCTGACCAGCACGATGCCGGAGCTTCCGCGGGTCTCCTATCCCATGCGGATCATGTATCTGTTCGGCCTGTCCGTGGCGCAACTCATCGTGTT
>JAAXHY010000576.1 GCA_012270665.1 Dehalococcoidia bacterium | reverse complement strand
GGCAAGACCTCGTACTCCACCTCGATGAGTGACAGTATCTCCTCGGCGGCGTGCGCGCTGGTCGCGGCCACCGCGGCGATGGCGTGGCCCTTGTACATTGCCTTGTCGCGGACGAGCACGTTGTCCGGCGGCATCTGTCCAAGGACCGCAATCGGACCAACCGGCTCGCTCGGCGCGAAGTCCGCCGACGTCACCACGCCGCGACACTCAGGGTGATCCTCCGCCTTCGACGTGTCCAGCCTCGTGATCCGCGCGTGCGCGTGCGGAGAGCGCAGAACCTTGCCGTATAGCATCCCCGGCAGGTTCATGTCCGCCCCATACACAGCGCGACCCGTAACCTTGTCCGCGCCGTCGTGCCTGATTGGTCTCGTGCCTACAACCTTATACTCGCGTGTCGCCGTCGTCATACTCTCTTCACCTCTTTGGGTAGTCGTATAGCTACTAAGATATGGTTGCAGCCATATTAACACATGGCATTCTCGCGCTGATGACCAACTCCATTTGACGTATAGGAAACATGGGTTCTATTATGTGTGAAAATAGAAGATCGGCTGTATTCCTGACATATGAACGAGGTTATCGGAATATAGCTGACCAATATCATGTTGAAGCCGAATCATCAGTAATCCAAAGAAATGGTTGATACATCCCAGTTCCAGAGATACATCGAGTAGATACAAGACAGCCTTGAACTAGGCAACGTCACTGAGCATACCCACAGGTCCGTATTCAAAGACCTTCTCGAATCTACATACGAAGAAGTCAACCGACCCGAAGCGATAGAGCATGACACGCCCAACCTCTCCGTCAGTAGCGCTGATAGCAGGCGATTGGAGATGTAAGTCCCCCACATAGCCTACATCCTGACCATGCTGTATCCGACCCCGGACTCGGTGAATATATATCTTGGATGCCTGGCGTCGTCCCCCAGTTTGCGGCGCAGAGTTCCAATGAATACACGAAGTAGGTTATCATCCCCTGAGTACTCAGTTCCCCAAACCCGCTGAAGCAACTGGTCATGAGTCAGCGCCCGCCCAGCGTTGGTAGATAGCTCGAAGAGAAGCCTGTACTCTGTCGAGGTCAGTTTCACAGGATTGCCGCAAACTACGACGTTGCGCTCTTTATAATCAATCGCCAAGTCGCCGAACTGATATGGCTCACGCTCCGCGCGTTCGGCGCGCCCGCCTCTCTTCCGAAGAGCCGTCCTGATCCTTGCCACTAACTCGGTCGGCGAAAACGGCTTCACGATGTAGTCGGAGGCCCCCATCTCCAGAGCGCGCACTATGTTCTCATCTCCGCCACTCCCGGACAGGAAGATGACAGGAGTGTCCGAGTCCTCGCGGACGCGCTCCATGATCTCGAACCCATTCGTCCCGGGCAGCCCGACGTCGAGCAATACGAGGTGAGGCTGCTCGACAGCTAGGAGATGGAGCGTCTCGTGAGGATTGCTCGTAGTAATGGGGAAGAATCCCGCGTCCGAAAGAGTGTTCCTGACATAACGCAAGATATGCGGGTCGTCGTCCAGATACAGAATCCGTATCCGTTCCCCTGTCGCTGATGATCCGTTCCTCAACTCATGGCCCGGCGCGCCTTCCGTCTCCGTTTCGACCGACGTGGGAATGGTAAAAGTAAAGCGCGAACCCTTCCCTGAAGCGTCCCTCTCCCGCCAGATCCGCCCGCCGTGCGCCTCCACTATCCCCTTGCATATCGCCAGACCCAAACCGTGCCCCGATACACTATCCTCACTCTCATAATCCCCAATCCGCGAAAATTTCTCAAACAAACGGGATAACTGGTCCGCCGGAACACCCTGCCCTTCATCGCTAACCGAAATCGCCGCATAAGATTCTCTCGCCGACGCGCTCAGCCGGATAGTGGAACACGCAGGTGAATACTTAGAGGCGTTGGACAGCAGATTGTCCAAAACCTGCGTAACCCGCGCCGGGTCCGCCGCGATTGACGGCAGGCCCTCCGGCAGTTCGACCACCACATCGTTTGACGCCCCACCCTGGCGGAATGTAGTTACCGCCGCCTCCACCAGCGCCCTCGCATCCGTCGACCTGGGAGTGACGTCCAACGCTCCGGCCTCTATCTTCGTCACGTCCAGCAGGTTCCCTACCAGTTCGCTCAGACGATCCGCCTGCTCGTCTATGGTCCGGAAGAAGCGCGTCGTCTCGGTAGGACTGAAAGGAGTGGATGCGCTCAGCACGGTTGCCGATGACCCCTTGATGACAGTCAGTGGCGTCCTCAACTCGTGGCTCACCATGGCCAGAAATTCGTTCCGCATCCGCTGCATCTCTTCAAGAGGCGTCATATCCTGAAATACCGCCACCGCCTCCGCTATCTCGCCGCTCTCCGAATATATCGGCGTGGCGTTTATCAGTACCGTAATC
This sequence comes from Dehalococcoidia bacterium, assembly GCA_012270665.1. The sequence continues at coordinate 11,039 of JAAXHY010000576.1, read as the reverse complement.
GTCTGGCCGTCCGGGCGGTCGAACAGTATCTCTTCGGCTCGCACGGTCTCGCCCATGTTCAAGGCGCGCGACAGCGGCCTCTCATCCGCCCGGTATTCCTCTCCGTCCATCCGTCGGTAGATAGCCGTCCTCTGGAACTGCTCCAACGGCGCCCCGGGCTCAGGCGCGGCGCCCATTATCCGATGCGCCTCCTGGTTGACCGAAATGACCGTCCGGGTGCGAGCGTCAATGACCAACACCCCCACCGGTGAAGTCCTGATGAGCGCGTCCAACTGCTCCCTTTCTTCCTCCGCTTCGCTTCTCGCCCGAAGTTCGTCCCCATACATACGCGCGTTCGCGATTGCCGACGCCGCGAGTCCCGCGAACTCCTCCAGTACATCTTCGTCCTCAGCCGTAAACTCCTGTCCGCCTTCCTTCTCGGTTAGATACAATCTGCCCACCCCCTCCCCTATGCGCTGGACAGGCGCGCTCAGGAAAGTCTTCACCGTAGGATGACCCGCAGGCAAGCCGACCGACTCCGCGCATCCGCCAACCTCCGCCAGCCTCACCGAATCCTCCGTCTCGACCGACCACTCCGGCAATCCGCCCAGACGTTCTCGCTCTGCCGGAGTGAAGCCCGAAACGATCAACCTATTCACTCTCCCCGACCGATCCGATACTCCTAGGACCCCATACCGCGCGTCCGTCAACGAGCAAGCGCCGTCCACAACCTCTTGCAAGACGGTCTCCAGGTCGAGATTCTCCGTAACGCGGCGGATCGCCTCGGTCATCTTTATAAGACGAGTCCGCGCCGCCTCGTTCTCACGTCTCCGGCTTTCAGCTTCCCGCATGAGGGTTCCTCCTCAAATAGCCCCGTCTCAACGTCCCGGGTCGAAAATCTTTACAAAATCTTTATACTTTTGGGCTTGATCTTTATATCAAATTCACATCGGTACTCTAACATGGATATAAGGTATCGGCGAAGACCGACGGCATAAAGGCCCAAAGAATCTGGCCGAGCATAGCACAGAGCGGAGAAAGGAAGAAGCCAAATGATGAATGTGGAGTTGGTTAAGAAGTTGCTTCAGACCAAGCTGATCGTGGGGATTACCCTCGCGATTGCGGGAGCAGCGGTAATCGTACCTGTGTACGCCCACTACACACATGATGAGGGATTTACTCATCATAGCGACTTCGATTGTGTCTGGAACCGAGCGGAGATCTCCGAAGGTAGCGGAGGAGGATACTCCAAAACTGAAATGAGATCTAAGATGCGCAAGAAAGGGGACGAATACTGTTCCGCTGACTTCACTCGCCCAGTCGAACACTTGAGAGTTAAGGAGATGCTTTACAAGAAGAACGGTTCGTCCTGGGATCTATGCGTTTCAAGTCCCAACTATTACAGCGGAACATCCGAATCTAGCCTAAGCATGGCAACGGACCATGGAACCAGCCCACCCTGCGGCGAAGGTATCTACATGACCCGGGCCTATGGACAACTCAAGAATGATGAGAAGTGGTACGGAGGTTGGATAACATCCGGCCCCAGTGGCCATCCATTGCCTTAGCCACCGAAATCGGATACTGCATGATAGCGCGAAAGGAAAAAGCCATGAGAAACAAAATGATAGTTGCGGCGGTGGTTGCAGTCGTAGTGGTGTCCGCGCTGGCCATCGTATCCAGGACGAGGCAGCAAGGTGATTACGCTCGTTCCCCCATGGAAGGCGAAAGCCGCATCGTGAATATGACCAACCTTCCGCCCACCGAGAACGTCTTGAATCGCGAGGGCGTGATGGTTGGCGTGGTGAAGACCGAACACTATCTGACAGACATATATCCCTACCCCGTGTACGGACCGGACGAAAAGGTTGTCGGACACCTCGGATTGAATGGCTACTGGCCCTTAGGAGAAGAGGAGCCGGCTTTGGAGGGCGCTGTTACGACCATCCAAGGGTTCGATGAGAACGGTAAACTGGTAGAAGAAAAGGTCATATCCCATATTGACTACCGTACTGAATGGCCCAGAACCCTGCTCACTGAGGAAGTCGTAGATCGCGAAGGCACAGTGGTTGGCGTAGTACACACAGGGGACAGACTGGCAGGCGTCTATCCATACCCTGTGTACGGACCGAACGGAGGAGAGATCGTCGGACACATAGGAATAAATGGATACTGGGTGCTGGGTGAAGAAGAGCCGATCACAAAAGGCTCTGTCATCACCATCAGGGAGTTCTACGGCTCTACCACCCGCACCCGGCAGTACAACGGCCGCGGCGAGTTGATGCGAGATGAGGTCATACACCACTGACCGGTCCAGTGCCCGGCGGCAGCGCCCCAGGCCGTCAACAATTCCCCTGTAAACTAGAGGCATCGGGCCGGCGCCGATAACCCTGTGGCTCCGGCCCCTTCTCTTTCGGGAAAGCGATACTAGGAAACCCCGCGAGAACCATAATGTATAATTCACACTCACGGATTGAAAAAGCGTTTGGAGCGGCGTCCAATGAAGATAACCGACCTCAAACTGCGCGAACTGAACGGCGTGATGGATCACCCCGACCCTTTCTGGGAAGAGCGGCTCGTCAGGCCGCAGGACATCTATCCTGAGTACAGGAAGGAAGGCGCGGACTACTCCACGAGCCTGGGTGACGGACGCTACGCTATTCGCGCCGTGTTCCTGGAGATTCACACCGACGACGGCGTGGTGGGACTGTCCGGGCCGTGTTCACGCAGTGAGGCGTTCGTCATAGACACTGCGCTGAGGCCGCTGATCGTGGGCAAGGACCCGCTGGCCATCGAGCGACTGTGGGACGTGATGTATCGCTCGATGATCCACGGTCGCAAAGGCGAGACGATGATGGCGATAAGCGTCGTGGACTGCGGACTCTGGGACCTCAAGGGAAAGGCGCTCGATCAGCCGGTTTATACTCTGCTTGGCGGGCCCACACGCGCGCAATTCCCCGCATACGCCAGCGCGCTCGGATTCTCGATAGAGCCGGAGGACGCCGCGGACCGCGCGAAGTGGATCGTTGAACAGGGATACACCGCCACCAAGTGGTTCTTCAGAGACGGTCCCACCGACGGACGCGACGGCGAGCGCCGAAACCTGGAACTGGCGCGGACGCTCAGGGAGGCAGTCGGAGCCGATGTGGACATCATGCTCGACGCCTGGAGTTCATGGAACGTCCCATACGCCATCAAGATGGCCAACCGGCTCGCCGAGTACAACATCCGCTGGCTGGAGGAGCCTGTGATGGCCGACAAGCTGGACAGCTACGCCGAGATCCGCCGTAACTCGCCCATAGACATCTCCGGCGGCGAGCACGAGTACACCCGCTGGGGATTCAGACAGGTGGTCGAAAAGCGCGCCATGGACGTGCTCCAGCCCGACATCTACTGGTGCGGAGGCATAAGCGAGACCGTGAAGATATGCGCCCTGGCGTCCGCGTTCGACCTGCCCGTCATTCCGCACGGCCACAGTTCGCGCGCCACGGCGCACCTGATAGCGTCCCAGCCTCCAACGACTACCCCTATCCAGGAATTCCTCATCAAGTGGAACGCTGTCCACCAGTTCTTTCTCGAGTCCCCGCTCGTCCCGGTCAACGGAATGATAACTGTACCCGACTCCCCCGGCCTCGGCCTGGAGATAGACCGGTCCAAAGTCGAATCAAGCCGCGAACTCAACTTCAGGGATTTCTAACGGACTTGCTGCTAGTAGATCCCCGGAAAGGATAGCTAGTGGTTATGCGAAGATGTTTAGCTCGGTCTGATACTGGATGCGCTTGTCCAGCTTGGAGCTCAGTCCAAGAACCCGTGCGAGCGCAAGGATGTTCAGGCGGTTCAAAATTCCGGCTGTAATCGGACGCTTCGCATCCCAAAATACGAAAGCTGAATAGAACTCTCTGGCAATATCAGAATTCAGAATTTCGCATAATGTGAGCGCTTCGTCTTCTGTCTGGCAGGGTATGAAATAGCACGTGTCATCTAGCATGGTGGGTTTGCTGTCGTGGGGTCCCACCGCCTTGAATTCCAGTTTTTTGTAAAGCCCCGCTATGGCCAGCTTCCAAGGTGCGAATGAGTATTCGCCTACTCCGAATATCGAAAAGGGGGGCTTTCCGCGATATATGGAACTGGCGCGTTTTTCTAACAGGTCCGCGTGTGACTCCAGATACGCCGCTGTCCTCGGCGCGCGTGTCTTGATGATCTCGGTATCTTGACCTATTTGCCTCTGTGGAACTATCACGTGGAGTCGAGGAGATGGCTCCACGTCCCGTGCAATATCTGAGCTTTTGAGGATGGGAAAAACATATTCGTCCTCCAAATCAACTAGTTCTCCCATACTGTTTTGATACAGTCCGTTTTCGGAACGAAGTTCCATGACCTTGGCGCAATCGTGCTTTATTCCCGACCTCCACTTGTACGCCTGGCCTCCGCGTAGAAACTTCCAGCGTTCGTATGACTTCGTGTTTGAGACCAAGCCTCCGTCTCTGTACCCAATCGTTGACGCGGAATCGGCTTGTTCCAAGCAGTCGTATACCTCGCAATCCGTGAGCTGAGACGATTTGCCGGATGTGACGACCATAAGACATGCATCTACGGCGGCGGAGAAATATTTCTGAGCGTCAATGGAATAAATATCGAAAGACTCCAAACTCCGGTCACTCGCCGAATTATTCAGGAATACCTTTCTGGCCACAGATGTCTTGCACAATATCGCCAAGGTCGCGTCTCGACCGTCCATCCAGCCAATCATGTGACTTATCATCCATTCCGAGATGTCAAAATTGCTCTTTCCGGTAATGGCGTCTATACCTCTGAACTTGTGGAAGTTGAATTTCTCCGGAAGGTTGGAACCACCTATCTCTCCGAGTGTGGAGTTGGTAACCCAAGGCGGGTTACCTATGATTAGCAGCGGGTCAGGCAGGGTTCGGAGTATGTCGTCCCACTTCAGCGTGAAGAAATCCCCTCTCATTATTTTGCAATCTGCTGTCTCGGGTAGGCTGTCAAGCTCAGAACGCGCAACACCCAGGTACGAGTCGTTGATTTCCACTCCGACGATGTTTCGCGCCCGTGGAAATGTTCTGTGCGCTCCGACCAGAAAATTGCCCTGTCCACAGTTGGGTTCTATGATGGAATTGGGCCTTAGCCCTCGTCTGGACAACGTGTCGCAGACCCGAATTACTAGTTCGGCGGGCGTCTGATAATCTCCGAACTCGGTTCTGTTTCGATTTTTGGAATTTGTGATCATAGGACTATCGAATTCGGTGTACCCCCTGCACAACTCCAGCCTGTTTGATAACTCTCCGATACTGAAGTCTCCACTGCAAAGCGTTCGAGATGGTTAGGTATCCAATCTTGGGCGGGTTGGCAAGAATATCCTCAGCTATCCGCATACACTCCGATTCGTCTACTGGGATCCTTCTTTCCTGGAGAAAGGCGAAAATGTCATCCAGGTTTCCGTCGTTTTCAGTGATTCGATGAATACCTGATGTCGTCTGATAATCGGCTGTCCTGTCCGAGTCCACTAGGACCGAGTGAAGGATATCGAGCGAGCCAGTCATTGAATCGGCGTCATCTCTTTTTTTCGTACACGAATATCAGGAGAGAGTATCCGAGCCCATATATCTTCTGGCGCGCGTTTCTGTACGGTGATGATGATTGCGGTTGTGTGACACTTGTTACCTTGATATCCACTCCAAGACTAGGGAAATCAATGCCTCGTGCGGAACTGCCCTCTTCAAAGGTGTATCGTTCTTTGAGATACGCTTGAAATTTGCGCTCGAAGTAAGTTCCTATCGCCTTGCCGTCCGTGACTCCGTATAAACTTGGTTCTGAGTGGGACGACTCGATATCCGCGAACATTCTGGCTTCGCGCGACAATAATTCAATGGTTAGATCAGGTAGCATACATGAAACCCTATATATCCAGAGGCTCTATCAGTATCGGAACCATACCTCAACATCAGCGAACTACCCGTCTGGAACAAAATCATACCACACCAGCCATATCCGCACACCCGTTTCAGAGTCTCCTTAGACATCATCACTGGCCATGCTGCATTCGGCTGCGATTATCCGCGCCTTTGGAGATCAATCCGGCAAGTCCTGATTCAGACAATCTATTCCCAATTCCGCTACACACTCATTTCCACACTTTGCTACAATGCCTGTGTGCCAGCCAAATACTGTCAACCGAAAACTGACAACGAAAGGCTGATAACTATCAACCATAAACCCGAACTTATAAACGAAAGTCTGGCGGTCCTGGAAAAACCCCCGGAACAGGAAGATACAGGTCTATGCAGGTGAGATGCAGGTACCAGACCATCTGCACAGCCACCAGCAGTCCACTTGCAGACCGCCTGCGCAGCCATCAGCAAGCGCGCCGGATACATAAGTCCACGTAAATAACGGGAACGAAAATTGAAGATAACCGACGTAAAGATAGAAGTCGTCCGGCGAACTCTGCCCGACACCGGTCTTGACTCCGACCTGGGCCGCTTCTTCGGTGACGTCGAGCAGGGCGTCCTGCGCATCCTGACAGACGAGGGCGTCGAGGGCAACTGCTTCGTCGGCGACTTCAGGGGCGGCGGACACGGTCAGTTCGGTCCCATACTCAACGTCCTCAAGCCTGAGATACTTGGCCGCGACCCGTTCGAGCGTGAACGGCTGTGGAGCCGTCTGCCCATTCTCAGTGGTCGGCGCGGGCTTGGTATGAATGCCTGGGCGCCCGTGGACGTCGCCCTCTGGGATATAGCTGGCAAGGCCGCCGGCGTACCAGTCTATAAGCTGCTCGGCGCAAGCCGCGACGAGACCGAGGTTTACGCTACCTATCCGCCGCGTCACGAAACGCCCGAAGGCTACTTCGGAGAAGCCCACCAGATACGCGCCGCCGGCTTCCGCGCTTACAAGATACATCCCGGCGTCATGAGCGCCGCCGACGTCTTCGAGATGATGGCCGGAGTCAGGGACATCGTCGGCGACGACATGGAACTCATGCTCGACCCCAACAACGGCTACGACTTCCGCAAGGCCCTGGACGTCGGAAGCGCGGTTGACGACCTCGGCTTCTACTGGTACGAAGACCCCATCCCGCCCCACGAATACGACAACATCGCCGAACTGAGCAGGCGTCTCATCACCCCCATCTGCATGAGCGACAAGCCCGAAAACCAGTTCCAAACCGGCTACCACTACATACGTCAGAATGCGGTTAGACTCGTGCGCGGCACGGCCCGAAAACTGGGCATCACTGGCCTCAAGAAACTCTGCTCCATGTCCGAGGGATTCGGGATCAACTGTGAGATTGGTACTGCCGGGAATTCGCTTCTCAACATCGCCAACCTCCACGTTATCTGCTCTGTCCAAAACTGCGCCTACTACGAATACTGGATGCCCACCGAGGCCCATCAGTTCGGCCTCGTCCAGGACATCGAGCTGAACGAGCGCGGCCTACTCGAAGCTCCCACCGGCCCCGGCCTCGGATTCGAGCTCGACTGGGACCGGATAGACGCCCACCGCGTAGCGACTCTGGACTAATAACTAAAGACTAAAAACTGAGAACCGAAGACCGAGAACTGAAGACTTGGAAACCCTTCCACGGCTGGTGGATGGTCGGCGGCGCGGTCATATGCCTGTTCGCTTGGATGGGAGCGAGCCAGGCCGCTGCGGGCGTGTTCCTCAAGCCGGTCGTCGAAGACCTGGGATGGCAGGTGTGGCAGTTCACGCTCGGTACTTCGCTGGCCGCTGTCGGTGGTGGACTCTCCGGCATATACGCCGGCGTCATCGTTGATAGACACGGCCCTCGCATTCTGATCCTGGCCGGGGCCTTGGTCGCCGCCGCTTGCCTCTGGGGTTTGAGCAGGCAGTCCCACCTCTGGATGTTCCTCGCGCTCTATGCCGCCGCCGGACTGCTCGGATGGAACCTCTTTAGCTCGACCGTCATCAATCCCACCATCACCAAGTGGTTCATCAGAAAGCGCGGCTGGGCGCTCGCGTTGGGCTCGATAGGCGTATCGCTGGCCAGTCTCATCGCGCCGGTCACCATGACCTTCATAGTAGATACATGGGACTGGCGGGTGGGCTACGCCGCTATGGGCGCGTTCATCCTGGTTATCGTCGCACCCGTGGCGTTCATAATGCGCCGCGTTCCCGAGGACTACGGCCTTCTCCCCGACGGCGACTCGGACGAATCTGCCTATATCCCTAGCCAGCCAGCGCGAACGGTTGAGACTTACTCCTTCACCCGCCGAGAGGCGGTTCGCGCGTCAGCGTTCTGGCTGCTTCTGTTAGGATTCGCCTTCAACATGGCAGCCCTCATCTCCGTGCTGGTCCACGCCATCCCCTTCCTCACCGACGCGGGATTTTCGAGAACGATAGCCGCCTCCGCGCTCGCGGTCAACGGGCTGGGCAACCTCGCCTCCAAAGCGGCCTGGGGCTACGGACTCCAGCGAGTCCATCCTCGTCTGCTCGTGCTGACAGCCTTCATGATCTCCGCCATGGGCGTTATCCTGATACTCGTCTCCACCGCCACTGGACTGTACCTCATCCTGTTCCCGGCGTTCTTCATGTACGGTTTCGGCTTCGGCGGCACCATCCCGCTGGGCGAGTTCACCTGGGCGAAATACTTCGGCAGACAGCACATCGGCGCAATCAGGGGCATCGGCAACCCGGTCGCGATCCTGTTCTCAGGACTGGGACCCATACTGGTCGGACTGTGGTTCGACATCACGGGCACATACCAGTACGCGTTCTTCGCCATCATCGCGTCATTCTTCGTTGGCGCCGCGCTTGTGGCGCTCTCCAGGGAACAGTCCAACCTCCACGAAAATAGTGTAAAATAGAGTCCGCAGGCCCGGATGGTGAAGGGGGATTGAAATGAAAAATATAACTTTGAGCGCCGACGAAAGTCTGATTGAAGCGGCGCGGCGCCGAGCGTCCCAAGAACGGACTACTCTGAACGCTCAATTTCGTTCATGGCTTGAAAGCTATGCGCAGAGTGAGTGGCAGGCTGAACAGGCCATGAACGTCATCCGCGAATTGCAGGGCAAGTTGCGTGTAGATCGTAAATTGACACGCGAGGAAATGAATGAGCGCTGAGCGTTAGCCGAATCTCGCCAGCGTAGGCGCGGGCGCGAGAGTAGAGATCGCGTAGAAGATGATCGAGAGCAAGATTGCGAGTACGTAAGGGCCGTACTTGGCGAGCGACCCGCTCGTAAACTCGCGCAGGGAAGATATGAACAGCGCCCCGAAGCCGAACAGCGCGCCCGCGAGCATTCCGGTGAACAGTCCGAACACGCCTTGTGTGAACGCGAATCGAGGTACGTGGAACAAAGCGTTGGATAGACGAACGGGCGCCTCGCCCATGGACAGGACTCCGGCCTCTAGCTCCATGAATACCAGGCTCAGGGGCAGAGTGCCGCCGGTTATGATCGGAGACAATACCCCGAAACCGAAACCGATCACCAGCCATTTGATGATGTATCGCAGCGGCTCGTCCCTTTGGCCGAACCAATAAGCGATCAGCCCGCCAAGAATGGCGCATACTACGAACGCGCCGCTTGACAGGAGCAGCGTCGGCGCAAGCGTCATATGCTCCGGGATGTCGGGGTACTTCGTGCGGGACAGGAAGTTTACTAACAGCGAGGACGCTCCCAGCGCCCCGCCGTATATCGCCAGGCAGATTACCAAGTATCCGTACCGCGCCAGCCTCCCTTCATCTGGCGGCGGAGGCTCCAGGCGGGGATAAGCTCTTAGAGAAATGCTTTGGTCCTGCATCTGGCCCTTTTGAAAATCTGTGTATAGCTCGATATATTCGCGCTGGGTGAGACTCTATGAACACTTATGCGCTGATTTTCAATCGCATACCCAGCGCGCGGGTAATTCGCATGACCGTGGCGAATGTTGGATCGCCATTCTCGGACAACTCTCTGTCAAGACCCTCGTGGGTCATTCCCACCTCACCTGCCAATTGAATTGTGCCCTGAGCCCGCGCAATGTCGTTCAGCGCGGCGCGAATCAGGCTGCCGTCTCCCGGGTCTTCTTCAGCGCACGCCTCAAGATACAGGCGCATATCCTCTTTGGTCTGCAAATTCTCGGTGACATCCCACCGCGTGAATCTTTCAGAATCAACCATAATAGACGTACTGTAACCGACACTTCGCCCGGTTTCAAAGCTGTTTTCAGCCCGTTGTGGCCGCCAACGCCCCCGCCAGATTCAGCTCCTCCGCGCGATGACAGCTTGCGAAATGGTTAGGCGCTATCTCGCGTAGCTGTGGAGTCTCACTGCGACATATGTCCGTCGCGTACTCGCACCGGGGATTGAAATAGCACCCGCTGGGTGGATTGGCCGGATTGGCCACCTCTCCCTGGAGTACCACTCGGTCGCGGCGCACGCGTGGGTCGGGCTCCGGCACCGACGATAGCAGCGCCGCCGTGTACGGATGCTTGGGCGAGTCGAACAGTGCGTCTGTCGGAGCCATCTCCACCAGTTTGCCGACGTACATGACCGCGATGCGGTCGCTGATGTGCTTGACCACGCTGAGGTCGTGCGCCACGAACAGGTACGTCAGCCCCAACTCGCTCTGAAGGTCCATCATCAGGTTGAGAACCTGCGCCTGAACCGACACGTCCAGTGCCGAAACGGGTTCGTCCGCTACGATCAGGCGCGGGTTGAGCGCGAGCGCCCTGGCTATGCCGATGCGCTGCCTCTGGCCGCCACTGAAGGCGTGGGGGAACCTGCGCATGAACTCCGGTCTGAGGCCGACCATGCTCAGAAGCTCCGCTACCCTGTCCTCGCGCTCCGACCTGGCGACGCCGGTTATCACCAGCGGCTCGCCCACTATGTCCATCAGCGTCATGCGCGGATTGAGCGACGAGAACGGGTCCTGGAAGATCATCTGCATTTCCTGGCGCAGGCTTCTCAGCTGCGTCCGCGGCGCGGCCGCGACATCCACAGTTCCACCCTCTTCCGACCGGAACAGTATCTCGCCGCTTGTCGGGTCTATCGCCCTGAGAATGCACCTTGCCGTCGTCGTCTTCCCGCACCCGCTCTCGCCCACCAG
>JAAXHY010000034.1 GCA_012270665.1 Dehalococcoidia bacterium | reverse complement strand
GGTTCTCTGGTGTCGCCGGACCGCCTTCGTTTCGACTTCACTCATGTCCAGCAGGTCACGGATGACGAGATGTGGCAGGTGCAGCTTCTTGTGAACGAGAAGATACGACAGAACGCGCGCGTCCTCAGGGATGAGGACACCTACCAGGAGGCGATAAGGCGCGGCGCGCTGGCCTTCTTTGGGGACCGCTACGATGAGCGCGTCCGTTTGGTGGAGATAGCGAATGGCGAGACGTTCAGCTTCGAAGTGTGTGGCGGGACTCATGTGGGTCAGACGGGAGAGGTGGGCGCGGTGTACGTGCTAGGGGAGTCGAGCATAGGCGCTGGAATGCGTCGAATAGAGGCGGTCAGCGGACGGGCGGCGGAGCGCATGGTGTGGGAACGCTTCCATCGCGAGGAGCGAGTTGCGCGAACGCTCCAGACCTCGACGCAGGAGGTTGAGTCCAGGGTCCGCGCGCTCATGGAAGAGAATGACTCGCTTCAGCGGGAGAGAGAGGCGATGGAACGCAGGCTTTCGCTTCAGTCCGCCGAGGCTCTACTGGATTTAGTCCAGGAAGTGGGTGGCGTGAAGGTACTTTCTGTGCGAGCGACTGCCGCGAACGCGGACTCGCTGCGTGAGATGGGGGACTATCTGCGGGACAAGATGAGAAGCGGTGTGGTGGCGCTTGGGTCGGTAATCAACGATAGGCCGATGCTGGTCGCGATGGTGACGTCCGACCTTGTGAGTGACAAGGGGCTGAATGCCGCAGACATAGCTCGAACGGCGGCGCGCGCGATTGGCGGCGGTGGTGGTGGGAGGCCGGAGGTAGCGCAGGCGGGTGGGCGCGACGCATCCAAGCTCGATGATGCGCTGGCGCTGGTGCCGGGCATCGTATCGGAAAGCGTGGCTGGATGAGAGTCCTGGGCCTGGATGTGGGAGACAGGCGGGTCGGACTCGCGCTGAGCGACCCGACGGGGCTTCTGGCGTCGCCTTTCGGATTTGTGGAACGGGGTCCGTCCGATCTTGCTGACATCATACGCATCGCTGAGGAGAACGAAGTTGCTGAGATAGTCGTCGGGCTGCCTCTGAGTATGTCCGGCGACTCTGGCGCTCAGGCCGGCAAAGTGCGTGGGTTTATCAGGGAACTGAAGTCCCAGACGGATCTGCCGATCAAGACGGTGGATGAACGACTGTCAACTGTACAAGCTCAAGGAATGCTTCGGCAGTCCGGTCGGCGGAGGGATAGGGACAGAGGAGATATAGATGCCGCTGCCGCTGCTGTGATTTTGCAGGCGTATTTGGACTATGGGAAGGGGTGACTCGCGGCGCGGCGTTCTCTACGGTGGGATGAGATTCTGGTATATTAGGGTCGGGATAAGCAGAGGATACGATATGTTCAAGGAACTTGATTGCGTTGTACTCACGACTGATATTGAAGGAGAAGGCTTGAAGGCGGGTGACGCAGGCACGATTGTACACATGTACCCGGGGGGGTGACGCATTCATTGTAGAATTCATGACGCTGGACGGCTATACAGTAGCCCTGGTTGATGTACTGCCGTCTCAGGCGCGGCCTGTCACCAGTCGGGACATCACCCATGCCCGGAGTGTGGAATTAGAGGTAGCCGTTTGAGATTGGCGCTTCCGGATCAGTGGAAACTTCCAAGACGCTATTCCCCGCGGCGCTCCGACAAATACGTCTTATGGACCTTATGGACCTATCCGATTCAAAGAATGAAAGACCCTGATCTTAGAGTAGTTGAAATTCTACACCTTAAAGGGGGCGTCTACCAATGAAGATCATCGCCGTAACACCAGTACCAGTGTCCAGCAGCACGCCTTTTGGGGCGCGGAATTATATGTTTGTGAAGGTCGAGACGGATGAAGGGATTACGGGATGGGGGGAGGCGACGTCGGGGCCGCTGGCGGTGGCTGCGATGGTGGAGGAGTTCGGGCAGCAGCTTATCGGGAAGGACCCTGGGCGCATCGAGCAGCACTGGCAGACGCTTTATCATCACTTCCACGTGAGGGGTGGTGTCGTGCAGATGTCGGCTATCAGCGGTATCGAGATAGCGTTGTGGGACATCAAGGGTAAGGCGCTGGGCGTGCCGGTGTACGAACTGCTGGGCGGGCCGATGCGAGAGCGTATCT
>JAAXHY010000453.1 GCA_012270665.1 Dehalococcoidia bacterium | reverse complement strand
TCGATGAAGTATTCAGCGCCGTCTTCGGCGATGGCGTACTCATTCCTGCCCATAGCCATGAGGCCATGGGCGCGCTTGATTGCGTCGCGGTCCAGATCAGGGTCGCCGAGGGAGCCTTCGGTGGAGCCGTCCTCGCGGATGAACAGCTTTGCGCCTATCGGCAGATTTTTGCCGGGGGCGGACTTTATCAGGCTCGCGAGAGCCACGGACGGGCCGCCTTCGTAAGCGGCGTCTATTTCTTTGGCGTAGTCGAGATACTGGTCAGGGCGGTACACGGGGTCTATGAGGAAGAACATCGTACCGCCGCACACCAGACCGTCCTGGGCGGCGAGGTCCTCGTTCAGTTCGTACTCGCGGTACTGGGAATCTCCGCCACGGCGCATGAGCTGACTAGCGGCGTACCAGATATCGCCTTCTACGCAGCCGCCGCCGAGGGTTCCAACGCCGGTGCCGTCGCTCCTAACGAGCAACTTAGCGCCGGGCTTCTGCGGAGTAGAACCCTTGGTGCGGATGACAGTCGCCATAACCAACTGTTCTTCGTTCTCAAGCAAGTTAACGGCTTCGTGGAATACGTCTTGCATATCTTGGTCCCGCCTCCGTGTAAGGATGACACCTGTGCTGGAGTCCTACATTAGCTTAACAGTATGGGCGCGTGTCGGCAATGCGATTAGTCGTCAGTTGGCGGTTGGCGAATCTTTGCCGGAAATAGCGAAGGGCTGACCCGGTTGGATCAGCCCCTCGACTTAGGTTATTCGGTCAGAATGGCGCGGTCTAGTAGTCCATCGGCGGCATTGCGGGGGCCGCAGGCTCGGGGACCGGCACGTCGGTTATGAGGGACTCGGTGGTCAGCACCATGGCAGCGACGGAGGAAGCGTTCTCAATCGCGGCGCGGGTGACCTTGGCCGGGTCCATGATGCCCTTCTCGAGCAGGTGGCAGAACTCGCCAACCTCTGCGTCGTAGCCCCAGTCGCCTTCGCTCTTGAGGCTCTCGGAGAGGATTACCTCGCCGGAGACGCCGGTGTTCTCGGAGATGAGCTTGATGGGACGCTGCAGAGCTTCCTGGAGGATGGCGGCGCCGGTAGCCTCGTCGCCGGCCAGGCCCAGACCCTCGAGCGCGGCGCTGGCGCGGAGAACGGCCAGTCCACCACCGGGAACGATGCCTTCCTCGACGGCGGCGCGGGTGGCCGACAGCGCGTCCTCGACACGGTTCTTCTTCTCCTTGAGTTCGACCTCGGTGGCTGCGCCAACCTTGATGATGGCGACACCGCCGGAGAGCTTGGCCAGTCGCTCCTGGAGCTTCTCTCGGTCGAAGTCGGATGTGGTCTCGTCAACCTGGGCCTTGATCTGGTTGATGCGGCCCTGGATGTTGTCCTCGGTGCCGGAGCCGTCCACGAAAGTGGTCTCTTCCTTGGAAGCGACGATGCGGCGGGCGCGGCCAAGGTCCTCGACCGAGACCGAGTCCAGCTTGCGTCCTACCTCTTCGCTGATGACCTGGCCGCCAGTCAGTATGGCCATGTCTTCGAGCATCGCCGTACGGCGGTCGCCGAAGCCGGGCGCCTTGATGGCGACGCAGTTCAGCGTGCCACGCAGCTTGTTGACAACCAGGGTGGCCAGGGCCTCGCCCTCGATGTCCTCAGCGACGATCACGACGTTCTTGCCGACCTGGAGAATCTTCTCGAGGGCGGGCAGCACGTCGGAAACGGCGGAGATCTTCTTGTCGGTGATGAGGATGTAGGGATCGTCTATGGAGGCTTCCATGCGGTCCTGGTCGGTGATGAAGTAAGGGGAGATGTAGCCGCGGTCTATCTGCATACCTTCCACGAACTCCTGCTCGTAGGAAAGACCCTTGGACTCCTCGACGGTTATCACGCCGTCCTTGCCGACCTTTTCCATGACGTCGGCGATGAGTTCGCCCATTTCGTCGTCGTGGGCGGACAGAGAGGCGACCTGCGCGATCTGCATCCGGCCCTCGACGGGTGTGGACATATCTTCGACGGCGTCCCGCATGGCGACAACGCCTCTCTCGATGCCGCGCTTCAGGGCCATGGGGTTGGCGCCGGCGGCGATGTTCTTGAAACCTTCGTGGATGATGGCCTGAGCAAGCACTGTGGCTGTGGTGGTGCCGTCGCCGGCTACATCGTTAGTCTTGCTGGCGGCTTCCTTGAGAAGCTGGGCGCCCATATTCTCGAAGGGGTCTTCGAGTTCGATTTCCTTGGCGATGGTCACGCCGTCGGAGCATACCTGGGGCGGGCCGAACTTCTTGTCCAATACGACGTTGCGGCCGCGTGGGCCAAGCGTTACGCCAACGGTGTCGGCCATAACGTCTATGCCGCGCTTCATCGCGGCCCTTGCTTCCTCACTGAACTGAAGCTGTTTTGCTGGCATTTCGGGTTCAGTCCTCCTTCTTAAACTTGGTTTTGAGAAATGGGTGTGACTCGATTACTTCTTGAACAGGATGTCGTCTTCTCGTAGGACGAGGTACTCGACATCGCCGTCTTTGTATTCGGTGCCGGCGTACTTAGAGTAGATGACCACGTCGCCGACCGCGACTTCCATGGGGATACGGGCGCTGCCGTCGTCGGACAGGCGACCCGGGCCAACGGCCACGACGACGCCTTCCTGGGGCTTCTCTTTGGCAGTATCGGGTATGTATATCCCACCCGCGCTCATCTGCTCTTCGCCCTCCTGGGGCTCGACAACGACGCGGTTGCCCAGGGGCTTGAACATGACTTTCGTTTCAGTCGCCATTCTTACTAGAACCTCCTCGTTTTTAGGGTGTGTTGACTACCTGAAATTGATGGTTAGCAGTCTTGCAAACAGACTGCTAATTGAGATGATAGCGAAAGCATTTTCGGAGTGTCAACAGAGGTTATGCAAAGGTCTCCGAGGCGGGGACTGAACCCGCGACCTAACCCGTTCCGTTGGCGACGCCCGATATGTCTCCCAGGTACTCGCGCACATCTTCAGTCACGAATTCCTCGATCAGCTCGTGGGGGCATTGGCCATCGTAGAAGCAGTCCTGGTGAAGGATGAGCTTGGCATCGCCGAATCGAGAACTGAGCCTGAGTGTGCGGATATGCCTGTTTTCCCTCTCCACCGCGCGGATCGCGTCCCGTCTGGCGTTCGTTCCTTCAGGCACGACACGGCCCTGCGACTCCAACAGGTCATTCGCTCCCTGCGTCACCGCGCCCCATGCCTTCTCGGCGGCATCCCGCAGAAGAAGCGCGTCTCCGGTTCTGCGCCAATCCTGAAGCTCTCCGACTGCGTGGCCGTACAATGCCCAAGCGTCTTCCAGATAACGTCCCATTTCACTACTCCCCGGCGTCGGCTTCCTTTTTGGATTATACTTGAACCAATTGGGGTGAAACCATGTCCGTCGAACGACTGAAAGTTCCCATAGAGAGTCTGACGCGCGTTTGCGATCCTGACAGCCTGGGATTCGAGACGACCTCTGACGTAAGACCGCTACAAGGCACGATTGCTCAAGACAGGGCTATGAGCGCCCTGGAACTGGGACTGGGGATCGACGCCGACGGGTTCAATATCTTTGTGTCGGGGGATCCTGGGTCTGGCAGGAACGCGGCGCTCCAGGGACATCTGGAGCGTATAGCGGGAGACAGACCCAACCCGCCGGACTGGGGCTATCTCTACAATTTCCAGGACACAACCCAGCCTGCGCCGGTCGTCCTGCCATGCGGTGAGATGCGAGTTTTCGCGCGTGACATGAACGAGCTCATCGAGACGTGTCGGACCGAAATTCCCGCCGCGTTCGAAAGCGATGATTACTCGAATCATATCCAACAGGTGATGGAGGAAATTCAGAGGGAGCGACACTCAATCAGGCAGAGAATGGAGGGAGAGGCGCAGGCGCGAGGATTCACTATCTCGTTCACGCAAGTCGGCATAAATCCCGTACCGATGCACCCGGAGGGCAGGCCGCTGACCCAGGAGGAGTTCGATCAGCTTCCCGGGGAAGCGCAGGACGAACTTCAATCGAGGGCGGACACTCTTCAGAACATGATAAGGCAAGCCGCGCCGGAGTTTCGCAGATTGAATAAGGAGGCCGCCGAACGCAGTCGGGACGTTGACGTCGAGCTTGTCCGGTTCACACTAAAACCCATCGTAGATGAGCTTCAGGCCAAATACGCCGGGTATCGGGAACTGGTGGACTATCTGGACGAAGTGGAAGCGGACATGGTGTCCAACATCCAAGCATTCAAGCCCGCGGGAGGCGGGGACTCCCAACAGAAGTCAGACAGAGGCGATAACCCGGGGGATGTCTTCTTTACGCGCTATCGGGTCAACGACATAGTAGATAATACACTGTGCGACGGCGCTCCCATAGTGTTCGAACACAATCCAACGTACTACAACCTGTTCGGACGCATTGACTATCGCGCCCACATGGGAGCGATGGCCACCGACCATATGATGATCAAATCGGGCGCCATTCATCAAGCCAACGGCGGATATCTTGTTCTTCAGGCGAATGACCTGCTGGCCAACCCACTGTCATGGGATACGCTGAAACGTACGCTGCGAAGCGGAGAGATCCATATCGAGAACATCGGCGAGCAGAACTCAGCATTTCCCACTTCCTCGATGCGCCCGCAACCAATTCCACTGAGCGCCAAGATCGTCCTGGTGGGAAGTCCGCCGGTTCTCCGGCTACTGCGAAGCGCGGACCCGGACTTCAGGCGATACTTCAAGGTAACGGCTGAGTTCGACACGGTAATGGATCGGACAGCGGAGAACGTGGGGAAGTACGCGGCCTTCGTTTCGGGCCAGGTTTCGGAGAAGAGTCTGCGTCCCTTCGACAAGACCGCGGTGGCGGCCATAGTGGATTACTCGAGCCGCCTGACACAGGACCAGGAAAAGCTAACGACCCGCTTCATGGGCATATCGGACATCATGAGCGAGGCCGACTACTGGGCGGGCAAGTCGAAATGCGCCAGCGTAACATCCGAGCACGTAACAAAAGCCATAGATGAACGCAAGTACCGCGCGAGCATGGTCGAGGACCGTATCCTAGAGTCCATCGAAAGGGATGCAGTTCACATATCCACTGAGGGCTGCGTCACAGGACAGGTGAACGGGCTTGCGGTGTACTTCAGGGGGGACCACAACTTCGGCAGGCCGAGCAGGATAACGGCCAGGGTGTCGGTGGGCCGGGGTCAAGTGGTGAACGTGGAACGCGATACCCGTATGAGCGGGCGCATCCACAACAAGGGATTCATGATTCTCAGGGGTTATCTGAATGGCAAGTACGGTGAGCGGAGGCCGTTGTCCATGTCGGCCAGCGTGACGTTCGAGCAGACATACGGAAACGTTGACGGAGACAGCGCGTCTTCGACCGAACTATACGCTCTGCTATCAGCGCTCTCGGAAGTTCCGATAAGGCAGGGCATCGCGGTTACGGGTTCGGTGAACCAGACAGGAGAAGTCCAGTCCATCGGAGGAGCGACTCACAAGATAGAAGGCTTCTTCGATGTGTGCAAGGCCAAGGGTCTTACCGGCGAACAGGGTGTGATCATCCCCAGGGACAACATCCGCAATCTGATGCTGAGACCTGAGGTTGTCGAGGCGGTCCGCGACGGATCGTTTCATATCTATGCGGTTTCCAAGATAGACGAAGGCATCGAGGCGCTTATGGGAATAGAGGCCGGCGAGAAGGGTGAGGACGGGAAGTATCCCGAAGGCACGATACATTTCCTCGTAGAGCGGCGTCTGGAGGAGATGAGCAGAAGAGCGCGCAGCGCGTCAAGGCCAAGGAGCGAGTCCGAATCCGATACAGAAGACGCCAGGGGCGTGGAGGAAGCCCCCGACCCTGAACGTCGGGAAGATTAGTTCAACGCAACCCGGCATCGGGACAGCGCCGCCAAGAGCGGATCATCTCCGCATTCAGACTCATGGATCAGGCAGTGAAACGCGCCCGACGTCGGTGAGGATCCCCTGCCGCGCGGCTGCGCGAGTCTGCTAGACTTCTCGGCGTGAGAAACCTTAGCCAAGTAACCGACCTCAACCCGATTCCCGTTTTCAGAAACACGTTTTACGGCTGGAAACTGGTAGCCCTAACGGCATTCATGCTGGCGCTGATGGCGCTAGCGGTCTTCCAGGGTCTGGGCACTTTCCTAGTAGCATTCGAGCGGAAGTTCGGATGGACCCGCACTCAAATGTCCGGAGCTTTTGCGCTGGCCCGCGCCGAGGGGGCGGTCCTGGGACCGATCGAAGGGTGGTTGATAGACCGCCTGGGAAACCGGCGCATGATACTCATTGGCTACGTAATCATGGGTATCGGCTTCATTCTGTTTTCTCAGGTCAACAGCCTTTGGCAATTCTACGCGGTATTCATGCTGATAACTCTCGGGTCAGGGCTTGGCGGCTGGCTGGCGATGATAAGCATGGTCAACAACTGGTTCATCCGGCAGCGCTCTCTGGCGATAGCCACGGCCATGTCCGGGGTACACATCGGCGCGTTCATGGTGTGGCCGCTGGCCTTCGGCATAGACAACTACGGATTCCGATGGACGACTTTCGTGATCGGTGTGTTTCTGCTCGTGATAATAGGGCCGGTAGCAAAGGC
The DNA here is from genome assembly GCA_012270665.1 of Dehalococcoidia bacterium. Next base: position 5,760 of record JAAXHY010000453.1, on the reverse strand, counting down.
GGTCCGCAACAGGCCTGAGGACATGGGCCTTCAGCCGGACGGCGATTCGGGGGCCAGCGCAAATCGAAGCACTCGAGACGAGGCGGATGACGATAACGAGCCGGAGTTTACCGCCATGCAGGCTCTAAGAACCCGAGCGTTCTGGGCTTTGACCATCGTACACCTGTCTTCGAGTATCTCGATAGTAACACTCGCGCTCCATCTGGCGCCCAAGCTGACTGATATGGGATTTTCGTTGAGCGGGGCGGCGGTTATCCCTATTGTCTATACACTCGTGGCTCTGCCCTCGCAATTCGTCGCGGGCTACGTCGCAGACAAGTTCTCAAAATCGTTCGTAACCTTTGTGTTCCTGATGTTTCAGGCTGCGGGGATCCTGGTCATCGCGTTCGCAGAGACAGCGACACTCGCATTCATTTTCGCCATCCTGTACGGAATAGGGTTCGGTGGCAGAATACCGCTTCTGACGGCAATCAGGGGCGAGTACTTCGGGAGGAAAGCCTTCGCCACGATAATGGGAATATCGCAGGTGCCGAACAACATTCTCATGATATTCGCGCCCCTGTTCGCGGGATTCATGTACGACCTCCAAGAGTCGTACTTCGTTCCATTCCTCACCTTCGCCATTCTGGCGTTCATGGGCGCGGCGCTGATGTTGACGGTGAAGAAACCGGAACTCAGTGAAACACCCGCGGTTCAGACTGTGGGAAGTGAGCGGGCATGAAAGTCCTTGGACGCGAACTGGCCGACCCGTTCTCCAGATTCTGGGATGAGTTCTCTCCCGAAATAGCGGTGAGCGCGGATGAGATAGAGATGGGCCTCAGTACGGTGTTCGGCGACCAGGGCGCGGACGCGATAGCGCCTTACGAGCCGAGATGGATGTCCCTGCCGGACGACGATCTCGCCTATCATGTGGCGCATGAACTCACACACCAGATCATGGTATCCCGTAAGTATCCCAAGACGATGCGCGGCATGGGATACCCGCCCGATTCAGCGGAGGCGCGAGTGGGCGAGGATCTCGAGGAGATGGTTCTGCACCCTTCCCTGGAGGCGATACTGGAGCCGTTCGGGTTCAGGCACGACTTCATACTGGACAGGATGGCGGAGGGAGCGAGGGGCGGCCTGAGTTCGGCGCCAGTCCCGGAGTACGGCACACCCTGGCACTTCACCTGGGCCATCCGGTATTGCCTTCTTCACATGGAACTCCCGCACCGTCTATGGACGCCAATCGAAACCATATATGCGGAGCGAGCGCCCGAAGCGACCGCGCTGGGGCGAGAATTGCTCGACATAATGCTCGACGCGGGATGGGGAAGCCGCGAGCGGGCGCTGGACGCTATGGCGCGCACGCGGGACTGTCTCGGGCTCGACGTTCAGCAGAAGGTACTGGTTCTGGATACGGAGAGCGGACGAATCCTGTGAAACAACACAGGGCGTCGCTCAGTCATTCGACCAACGCCCGCGAAGTTCGCCGCTATCTTGGCGGGGCTCCGGCAGTGTAGATGTCGAGCGAGGAAGCGACAATCGAGGGGTCGGGGAGCTGCGCCACCGACAAGTCTTTGCCTTCGTAGTCGAGTACGTGCAGAACGTGGCGCATGGCGTTTATGCGCGCTCGCTTCTTGTCATCCGACTTTATGATCGTCCACGGCGCGCTGTCGGTATGGGTGAGCAGGAACATGGCTTCCTTCGCCTCCGTGTACTCCTCCCATTTATCTATGGACTGGATGTCCACGGCGCTCACCTTCCACTGCTTGAGCGGGTCGTTCGCGCGCTGCTGGAATCGTCGTAGCTGCTCATGGCGGCTGACGGAGAAGTAGAGCTTGATGATGTGGATTCCGCTGTCCACTATCATCTTCTCGAGGATCGGGGCCTGCTGTATGAACAGCCGATAGTCTTTCTCGGATGAGAAGCCCATCACCCGCTCAACGCCCGCGCGGTTGTACCAGGAGCGGTCGAACAGCGCGATCTCCCCTCCCGATGGGAAATGGCTTATGTATCGCTGGAAGTACCACTGGCCCTGCTCGACATTGGAGGGTTTGTCGAGCGCGACGACACGCGCTCCACGCGGGTTCCAGTGCTCCATGAACCTGCGTATCGTGCCGCCCTTCCCCGCGGCATCCCGTCCCTCGAACAGGATTATCAGCCTCTCCCCAACTTCTCTGATCCAGTTCTGGAGCTTGACGAGCTCGACCTGAAGGGGCAATTTCTGGGCGTTGTACTCTTTGTTGCTCATCTTGTGGGGGTAGGGGTACAAGTTTTCGCGGAAGTACCTGATTCGATTCTCGGCGCCGATGTGAGGAGGATCTTCCACGGGCACGGCCTCGGAGATGGCGAGTTCTTCATCCTGGAGATCGAAGGTCTCGCCGTTCAAGGACACTTTCGCAGCGGCGGTATACTCCCCGGAAACGCGTGATTCTTCGGCCATAGCAGCGCCTCCCTCGTCAGATGTTGGTTATGTCACCTTCCGACCATGTTATTACAGGGAGGGATGGAATGCAATTTGCCAAAGTGAGTAGAAAGCCCACAAAAGTGATGGGCAGCGGCGCACCCGGTTCTATCTACGAAGGACACGAAGCAAGGCGCTGGGTATTGTCATACTACACCGGATACCCACCAGAAATTTGACGCTTCCAAACGAGTGATTCGTACAAGTAAGAAATTATTCTCAAAAAGGTCACAATTCACCTTTCGACCTATGAATCGCCATGCTAGCATCCTGAGACTTGGGGAATTAAGAATTGAATAACTTGAACCAGAAGACGTGACGACTCGCATAAGCGGCGGCATCCATAGGGGACGCACACTCAGGACGCCGCCGGTCAGTGGGCTGAGGCCCACGTCGGAACGGGTACGGGCGGCGCTGTTCTCGATAATCGGGGCGGAGGCGGTAGAAGGAAAGAGAGTAGCGGACCTCTACGCGGGCACCGGAGCGCTGGGACTGGAAGCCTTGAGCAGAGGCGCGGCGTGGGTGAGTTTCGTGGAGAGGAGCGGGAGGCTCTGTTCGGCTATCCGGGAGCATCTCGGACTGCTGGGACTGGACTCTCAGGCCGAGGTGCACCGGGGAGCGGTTCTCAGAACTGTGGAGTCTCTGCCCGGAAGGTACGACCTGGTGATGGCCGACCCGCCCTACGACTCCGGCGAGTTGGTGGACTTAGTAAAAGCGTTCCAGTCACCGCTTCTGCTGAATGCGGGTGGGCTGATGGTATTGGAACACAGGTCGGATGACGAAGAAGAGTATGCGTTCGGGAGATTCTCTCTGAGAGCTTCCAGGACGTATGGAGACACGGGAATAACGATTCTAGCGGCCGGAGATGTGAATGGCTAAAGCGATATATCCGGGGAGTTTCGATCCCGCTCACAATGGACATATTGATATTGCGAGGCGGGCGGCGAAGGTCTTCGACGAGTTGGTTATTGCCGTCTATAAGTCTCCGCCGACGAAGAGGCTGATGTTTTCGACGGAGGAGCGTGTGGGGTTGTTCGCCGAAGCGGTGAAGGACGTGCCGAATATCAGCGTGGCGCAGTTCACGGGGCTGGCCCCGACGGTGGCGCGAGATAAAGGGGCGCAGTTCATCGTCCGGGGGCTGAGGGCAGGATTTGATTTCGAAACGGAGTTCGAGATGGCGCTAATGTGGAGACACGTGGCGCCGGACATAGATGTTGTTTGCATCATGAGCTCGCTGGACTACCAGTTCGTGTATTCGAGCAGAATCAAGGAGGTCGCGTCTCTGGGCGCGGATATATCGGCTCTGGCGCCGCCCCATATCGTGGAAGCGCTGGCGCGCAAACTGAGTAACTAGACTAAACCCGGACTAATCAGACACCAACAATTCTGATCAAAAAGGAGGGACAAGGGTGGATTTCGAACAAGCACTACAGGAGTTGCAGAAGCTATACGCCAGCAGCAGCCGCGTACCGGGATTCGGACGCAAGGTGATGGTGGACGCGGATATGTTCACCAGCGTGATAAACAACCTCCAGATGGCGATGCCCGCGGACGTCCAGGAGGCTAGAGAAGTGCTTCGCCAGAAGGACAGCATCCTCAACCAGGCGTACCTGGAGGCGCAGCGGGTGAGGTCCACGGTGGAAGATGAGGTCGCGTCTCATATCGCGGCGGCGACGCGGGAGCACCAGGAGAAGGTGTCCGAGTCGGAGGTGCTGAAGGCGGCGGAGGCTCGGGGCGTGAAGATCCGGGACGAGGCGATGGCGAACTCCGAGGAGATCGTGCATGACGCGCAGCGCAAGGCGTACGCGATCGTTTCGGAGGCGGAGGACATCGCGGCGAGCCGACGGGACGGCGCGGACCAGTATTCGAGGGAGGTGCTCTTCAGCCTCGAGGAGCAGCTTTCGGAGGTGCTGGGGCAGATTCGCAGGGGCATTGATACGTTGAAGCCCAGCCTAGATTCCCCTATCCCGCACAACAATCATAACGACTACAGCAACGTAGGGGTCAACATCCAGTAGGGTGTCCCACTTCCCCCTCTCCGGACGGTAGAGAGGGGGCTTAGTCAACAGGCCGCTGCCCGAAGCCCCGAATGCGGGCGAAGGCAGCGGCGTTCTGTAAAGGCGTTCCGGCCGCGAATTCGATGGCAGTCCGGATTTCCGCTTTGGCGGGAATGGCGGATGGGCCTCAGTTCGCAGCAGGCTTGAATGCCTTTATGTTCATGCTGTGTATGGCGGCGCGCCAGTCGTCTTCGGACTTCCAAGGAGCGTCGGAGACGATCTGGATGTCGGTGAAGCCGGCGTCTCGGATGCGCCCAAGATACACTTCCTTCATCTCGGTTCCGGCGAGACATGATACCCAGTTGGCGGTGTCTTCGGCCTCTTCCTGGGGGATGTCGGAGACCTTGACTAGGTCGGAGACCATGAGACGGCCGCCGGGCCTGAGAATCCTGAACGCCTCGGCGAATACGAGGTCCTTGTCCGGCGCGAGGTTGATGACGCAGTTGGAGATGATGGCGTCGGTGGAGTCGTCGTCGAGGGGTGTGTTCTCCATCTCGGCGAGGTGGAATTCTACGTAGCCGAGGCCGAGCTTGCGGGCGTTGCTCCTGGCGAGCTGGATCATGTCGTCGGTCATGTCAATGCCGATCACCCTGCCCGTCTCGCCGACGGCCTTCGCCGCTATGAAGCAGTCTATTCCGCCGCCGCTGCCGAAGTCCACGACGGTCTCACCGGGCCGGAGCGTGCCGATGGCGTGGGGGTTACCGCATCCGGCGGAGGCGGCGAGCGCCTCGGCGGGCAGGCCGTCGGTGGATGTGGCGTCGTAGAAGGTGGCCACGACGTCGGCCTCGCCATCGGCGCCGCAGCAGTCGGCGGCGCAGCAGTCATCGGCGGTCGCGGCGGCGGACTCCCTGGCAAGCGCGCCGTATCTCTCGCGGACTACTTCTTTGATCTGGGTTTCGTCGAGCAGGGTCATCTTGGTCTCCTCGGAGTTATTAGTTGTTAGTCCTGAGTGATTAGGTTCCGCATTGATATGGAGCGTATCATCCGTCGTTAGTCCAGTAAAAGGGCCTTTTCAGAGTGGGCAGCCGAATGGTTATTGAACTGTGTGACATATATTCCGATTTATATATACCCAGGAAAGTACTGGGCGCTAACTGGGAGGGTCACTGGGTCGAACTGGGACGGTTTTCGTCCAGCGTTTCCCAGAGTTTTCCCAGCGTTATAGCTACGGAGAGAGTCTCGCGCAGCCTGCCCGCCTATGTCATAAATAATCGTTTATGTGTATGCGATGATTTCATGTCGTCATTGTAGCATAGA
>JAAXHY010000249.1 GCA_012270665.1 Dehalococcoidia bacterium | reverse complement strand
GACAGGAGGGTTGGGCAACATCTGTGGGAGCGTTTCCCGAATTTGAAGAGGCCCCGCGAGCAAGCTGGAAAGTTTGACACAACTTTCACAAAGCGCTATATTTTTGACTGATTTTTGGGGCAGTTCCGTGTCCTATTTACGCTTGATTCGACCTTGTGGAAGACGGATGTGAAATCCGACCTGTCCGATACCAAGCCCTTTGTTAGCATATGGTGGACCGCGACCAGGCAATCGAATACGCTCTTAAAGAGGCCAGAGACAACGACGTCAAGTTCATCCGCCTCTGGTTCACCGATATTCTGGGCAACCTCAAGGGCTTCGCGATAACGGTCGAGGAGCTCGAGACCGCGCTGACCAGGGGCATGGGATTTGACGGCTCCGCGATTGAAGGGTTCGCGCGGGTCGAGGAGAAAGACCTGTACGCGCTGCCCGACCCGAACACGTTCGCCATACTGCCGTGGCGTCCGCGCGAGAACGCGGTCGCGCGCGTATTCTGCGACCTGATAACCCCGGACGAAGAGCCCTTCGAGGGGGATCCACGCTTCGTGCTGCGCCGCAACATCGAGCGCGCTACCAGAATGGGCTTCACCTACTACGTGGGACCGGAGATAGAGTATTTCTACTTCAAGGACGACACCTGGCCGAACACTGTGGACAAAGGCGGCTACTTCGACCAGGACACGACGGACTTCGCCACCGACCTGCGCCGCGAGACGGTGCTCATGCTCGAGGAGCTCAGCATACCCGTCGAGGCGAGCCACCACGAGGTCGCGCCGAGCCAGCACGAGATTGACCTGCGCTACACGGACGCGCTCTCGATGGCGGACGCGGTGATGACCTACAAGCTGGTGGTAAAGGAGATAGCGCAGCGGCACAGCTGCTACGCGACGTTCATGCCCAAGCCCATCGCGACCGTAAATGGCAGCGGAATGCACATCAACCAGTCGCTGTTCAAGGGGGGTCGGAACGCATTCTACGAGGCGGAGGATCCCGACAGGCTTTCGGATACGGCAAAGCACTTCATCGCGGGCCTGCTGAAGCACGCGAGGGAGATAACCTCCGTCACCAACCAGTGGGTCAACTCGTACAAGCGCCTCGTCCCGAATTTCGAGGCTCCCGTGCACGTGACCTGGGCGAATGTCAACCGGGCGGACCTGGTGCGCGTCCCATCATTCAAGCCAGGCAGGGAAGAGTCGCGCCGTATCGAGTATCGCGCTCCGGATCCGGCCTGCAATCCGTACCTGGCCTTCAGCGTGATGCTTGCCGCAGGACTGGAAGGAGTGGAGCACGAGTACGATCTGCCCGAACCGGCAGCGGGAGACGTGTTCAATATCTCGGATTCGGAGAGGGCCGGAAGGGGCATCGAGTCTCTGCCGAATAACCTCCTGGAGGCTATTCGAATCACCGAAGAGAGCGAACTGGTGAAAGAGGCTCTCGGCGATACGGTGTTCGAGAACTTCCTGAAGAACAAGAAGATTGACTGGGAGCGATACGGGTCCCAGGTGACCGAGTACGAGATAGGCCGATATTTGCCGACACTCTGATCTCGGACAGCAGAAGACCATTCCCGCAAAGCGCCGCACGTATATCCCGCTATATCTACGTAATGGATCTATTCAAGGCATGGCTATGAGCAAGAGCTATAACAAGGACTACACGCCGCGTCTATCTACTGACGGACTGTACCACCCCTCTTTCGAGCATGAAGCCTGCGGGGTCGGTCTCGTTGCCAACGTCAAGGGGCGAAAGTCTCATAACGTGATCGAGCAGGGGCTGGAAGTACTGATAAACCTCGGGCATCGCGGCGCGGCGGGCGCGGATCCAGAGACCGGCGACGGCGCGGGCATCATAATGCAAATGCCTCACGAGTTCGTCTCGCAGAAATTCGGCGCGCTGGGGGCGTCTTCGGTTCCCAGACCGGGAAATTACGGCGTGGGGATGGCGTTCCTGCCGTCCGAACCCGGCGAGAGGACGAGATGCGAAGCGGTCATCGAGAGGGTCGTGGAGGAGGAGGGGCAGCGCTTCCTCGGGTGGCGCGACGTGCCAGTGTCTCCCGATAAGATAGGCACTCTCTCGGCGCGGGTGATGCCGTTCATCAGACAGTTCATGGTCGGGCGCGCGGACGCGGTCGCCGGTGAATCCGAGTTCGAGCTGCGGCTGTTCGTCATACGCAAGCAGATAGAGAGAGCCATACTTGGAGACGATCTTTCCGGGGGCGGGGACTTCTATATTTGCAGCCTCTCTTCGCGGACGCTGGTTTACAAGGGCCTTGTCATGGCTCACCAACTCCAGGATTTCTACCACGACCTGGCCGACGAGAGCATGGTCACGTCGTTCGCGCTGGTCCACTCGCGCTTTTCCACCAACACGCTGGGCTCGTGGAAGTTGGCGCACCCGTACCGCTTCATCATTCACAACGGGGAGATAAACACGCTCCAGGGCAACATCAACTGGATGACCGCGCGGGAGAAGAACTTCCGCAGCGACATCCTTGGCGACGACGTGGAGAAGCTGGTCCCTATAGTCACGCCCTACCAGAGCGATACGGCTACCCTGGACAACGCGCTAGAGGCGCTTCTGGCGTCGGGACGTTCGCTCGAACACGCCATGATGATGCTCATACCCGAGGCGTGGGGCGATCACATTCCGATGGACGAGAAGAAGCGCGACTTCTACGAGTACCACACGTCCATGATGGAGCCGTGGGACGGCCCCGCGCTGGTCATAGCGACGGACGGCACGAAGGTGTGCGCCATNNCTGGTCATGGGTTCGGAGACGGGGGTGCTGGACGTGCCACCTGAGGACGTGCTGTACAAGGAGCGCATCTATCCGGGCCGTATGTTCATGCTGGATACGTCGCGGGGTGAAATCGTCCAGGACGAGGCGCTGAAGGCGGAACTCGCCTCCCGGAGGCCGTATGGCGACTGGCTGCGCGAGAACATGGCGACGCTGGACGATCTGCCTGAACCCACCGAGGCACACGGCGCCGACTTCGATACCCTAGCTCGCAGGCAGGCGGCGTTTGGGTACACGCTCGAAGACCTGCGAATGATACTGGAGCCCATGGCCATAACAGGCGCCGACCCGGTTGGCTCGATGGGCACCGACGTTCCGCTGGCCGTCATGTCCGACAAGTCGCCGGTCCTGTTCCACTACTTCAGGCAGAGATTCGCCCAGGTGTCGAATCCGCCGCTGGACTCGATACGCGAGGAGCTCGTTACCTCGACGCGCGCGATGATTGGCCGCGAGTTGAACCTGTTCGAGGAGACGCCGGAACACTGCCGGCAGCTCACGGTCAAAGAGCCTTTCATAACGAACGCCGATCTGGAGAAGATACGCGAAATCAACGTCAACGGAATCAGGTCTAAGACACTCTCCATGCTTTTCGACCCCGAGAAGAGAGGCGGGTTGGAAGAGGCGATGGACAGGCTATGCGCCGAGGCGTCGCAGGCCATAGAGGACGGGTACTCCATCCTGATTCTGTCCGACCGCGGCGTTGACGAGGACAACGCTCCGATTCCGAGTCTGCTTGCAACCGCGGGCGTTCATCATCACCTGATACGTGAGGGGACGCGCACGCGCTGCGGACTGGTGGTCGAGTCGGGTGAGCCGCGCGACATAGCGCACCTGGCGCTGCTCATCGGGTACGGCGCGGGGGCTATCAATCCGTACCTGGTTTACGAGTCCATGGAAGACCTGATACAGCAGAACTACTTCCTATCCAATTTGGACTACAAGACAGCAGAGAAGAACTTCATCAAGGCCGCTCACAAGGGCGTTGTGAAGATAATGGCGAAGATGGGCATATCCACCATTCAGAGCTACCGCGGAGCGCAGATATTCGAGGCTGTCGGGCTGAACGAGGACTTCATCGAAAAGTATTTCGCGTGGACACCCTCCCGCATCGGGGGCATAGGCATTGCCGAGATCGAGGAAGAGTCCAGGGCGCGACACTCGTTCGCATACACTGACCTGGTTGTGTCCGGCAGCATGGACCTGGAGTCGGGCGGCTTCTACCACTGGCGGCGCGACGGCGAATACCATATGTGGAATCCGACTACCATCGCCAAGCTCCAGCACGCCGCCAAGTCCAATAGCTGGGACACCTACAAAGAGTTCTCGGACTGGGCGAACAGCTACGCCCAACAGATGTGCACGATACGCGGTCTGCTCGAGTTCAGGAAGTCAGACGAGCCGCTGGCGATAGACGAGGTCGAGCCTACCGCTGAGATAGTGAAGAGGTTCGCCACGGGCGCGATTTCGCTCGGTTCTATAAGCCGCGAGGCGCACGAGACACTAGCGATAGCGATGAACCGCATCAACGCGCGCTCGAACACAGGCGAGGGCGGCGAGGACTTCAATCGCTACACACTCGACCCGAACGGCGACTCTCGGAACAGCGCTATCAAGCAGGTGGCGTCGGGACGCTTCGGCGTTACGATCAACTACCTGGCCAACGCCAAGGACCTCCAGATAAAGATGGCGCAGGGGGCCAAGCCCGGCGAGGGCGGTCAGCTTCCCGGTCACAAAGTGGATGAATACATAGGCTGGGTGCGCAACTCGACCCCGGGCGTGGAGCTAATATCTCCGCCGCCGCATCATGACATCTACTC
>JAAXHY010000414.1 GCA_012270665.1 Dehalococcoidia bacterium | reverse complement strand
GATCGCCTGGCGGATCCACCACACGGCGTAGGTACTGAAGCGGTGGCCGCGATCGGGCTCGAAGCGGTCGACGGCCCGTATGAGTCCGATGTTGCCTTCCTGGATCAGGTCGAGCAGCGACATCCCGCGTCCGATGTACTTCTTGGCGACGCTGACCACGAGCCTGAGATTGGCCTTGGCCAGGTGCTGCTGCGCGTCGTCGCCGAGATAGGTGATGCCGTTTATGTGCCTGCGGAACACAAGCTCGTGCGCTCTGATGCTGTCGGCGACGTCCGGTCTCTCCAGCAGATCACGTAACTGAGGGATATTCGGGTTGGGAGAAGGGATGGGATCCGGCTGGTCCAGGCGCTTTCTCACCTCATCCGGTTCTATGTTGAGAATCTCTGCAACGAAATTTATGAGCTTGTCATTGTCGGGCGCGTCCTCGAGCACGCCGGGGTATCTGGCGGCGGTGTCCCTTACGTCCTTTTCCAGTTCGGGGTCACGCACTGTGTCGGCTTGGTAAATCTGGGAAAACAGCGTCAAGGTCTGGGGAGGCAGCAGCCGGCTGCTCAGCGAGAACTGCTGGACACGTCCCTTTGCGTCCTCTGGCTCCATGTTGAGTGTCTTGGACAGGTAGTCCACGAGTTCTTCGGTCAGTTCGCCATCGAGTCTGTTCCGAAGTTTCAAGGTTTCTCGGGATTCATACACTTCCTGGACCCTGGGATGGTCCTTGGGCAACTCCATGGCCTTGGATATGAAGGTGAAGGCTTCTTCCTCGGTCAACCTGTTGTTGAGGAACTTGTGGAATTTGGAATCTTGGATGCTGCGTGAGTTGCGGGCGTCGTAAAGTTCGAGCTGGTCGTGCAGCGCGGGATCGGACATTACTTCGGACAGAGTGCCCGAATACTCAATGCCGTGGTATCTTGCGACGGCGCTGACTACGTGGTGGTTATCAGAGACATCGGCCAGGAAGTCGCTTACTATCCGAGATGCCCTGAGAGGTCGCCCGTCCGGGGCATTCCAGTTCACCTCGAGCCCCTTTATGTATCTTCCGGCCTCGAAGCGGCGGGCGAGAATTCGTTCCTCGGCGGCCTTGAGAAGGTCAACTCTTCCGATCTCCCGCAGGTACATCCTGACAGGATCGTCTATCATTTCAGGTACGGCCGCGTCTTTCTCCAATACACCTTCTGAACTCAGACCGTTGAAGCCGATTCGCGGCGCGCCTGGATCATCCGAAGAGTCTATTCCGGCGAAGACTTCCTCCGAGTTGTTGGAGTTGTCGTGTTCGCTGCTCTTCTGAAAACCGTCCTCTGTCGTCCGAGTGGTGCTGATTAGGTCGGCGGTGGTTGACGCTTCGGGCATGACTCTGCCGTATAAACTGTCGCCGCCGTCTGAGCCGATAGTTCTATTCATTGACGTAACCTCATGGCGTTACTGGCTTATGTCCGATATGTCTGATAGGTGAACACTTGACTATGACTCTCAAATAGCGAGATTCGCTATCTGCGAGACATAGTCTCTAACTCTTTGATTCGCAAGTTCGCCCGCTTGACTTCGGCCTCCTCTTCTCCTGAAGGCGGCAGCCTGACGTCTTCTGTGTCGAGAATCATCTCCTGGGTCTCTCGAATGCGCCGCAGTTCCAGCCTTCTGATGCATTGTGACAGCGCGCGCTCGATCCCTGTACTGGGCAGTTCCGCCGATTCCAGCCGTTTTATCTGCTCAGTGAGAACCTCGTCAACCTCATTGTGGAGTTTCTCTATTGTAGGGTAAGAAATCAGAGCGGTAAATAACTCTCTGTTCTCAGTTCGGCGGAAACACTCGGGATTCGTTGACCGTACCTCTTCCACCAAATCCGGGTTCTGAATCAAGAGTCTGAGCGCGTATTCTTCTATCGGATCGGAGTCCTGCGTCCGCAGCGCGCTGGGCGATACTTCCGGCCCCCGCTCTTCGGACTCCCAATGAGGCGAGTTTCGCTGGCGCCGACCGCCGCGCGCGTTGCGAGTACCTGAAATTGAGGCCTGTAGGGCTTCCAGCGGCACGCCGAGTTCGTCTGCAAGTTTGCGCCAGTAGTCGTGCTGGTCCATGTCGTCAAGCCGATTGATCAGCCGCGCAAGTTCCCTGACAATGTGGGCTCGGCTGTCGGGCACGTTCAGATCTGAACGCCGGACGAGCGCGGGTATCACGAAGTCCAACAGGGGTTGGGCGTCGGAGATGATAGACTCCCACCTGGCGGTGTCCGTTCGTATTAGCGCATCGGGGTCGAGTCCGGGGGGCAGGGCCGCGATCTTCAATACGGGCGGCGTCCACTGGTTCAAAACGCTCTGGTTCGCGGTATTCCGACGTGAGATTACGTCCCTGAACACGTGCCAGGACGATTCGAGGCTTCGCAGAGTCGCCTCCTGTCCCGCGTCGTCCGGGTCGAGGGCGAGCACGAACTCGCGGGCGAGTGAACGCAACTGCGACACCTGGTTCTCGGTGAGCGCCGTTCCCATGGATGCCACTACATTCTTGTAGCCGTGTTCGCGCGCCGCTATCGCATCCATGTATCCTTCGACTATGACGGCGGTTCCGCTCTGGCGTATATCGGCGTTGGCGAAGTTGAGCGCGTACAGCGTGCTGCGCTTGTCGAAAATCTCGGTCTGCGCGGTGTTGATGTACTTGGGCGTGGAGTCGTCGAGGGCTCGCGCTCCGAATCCGACGATGTTTCCATTCCGGTCGAAGATGGGGAACATGAGTCTGTTTCGAAAGAAGTCCCAGACCTGGCCGTTCTCTCCCTCGCGGACGAGGCCCGCGGCTATCGCGTCTTCCCGCTTGTAGCCGTGAGTCCTCAGATACTGTATCAGTCCGTCCCACCTGTCGGCGCTGAGACCTAGCTTGAAGTCCTCCCTTGCCTGCCGGCCCACCCTTCGGCTATCCAGATATTCGCGCGCAGCCGCGCCTGATTCCGATCCGAGGACTTCCTGAAAGTATGTCGCCGCGGCGTTGTTGACGCCGTGTATGGCGTTGGACTGCTCCCGGTTGGGCGCGCTGGAAAGCTCCACGCCGGCGCGCTGGGCAAGCATCCTGAGCGCGTCGCCAAACTGGAGGTTCTCGGCTCGCATGACAAAGTTGAAGATGTCGCCCCCTGTAGCGCACGCGCCGAAGCAGCGCCAACTCTGTCGTTCGGGGTTCACGATGAACGAAGGAGTCTTCTCGGTGTGGAACGGGCAGTTGGCCTTGAACGTGCGCCCCGATTTCTGGAGAGACACGTGAGGAGACACGACATCCAGAATGTCGAGTTTCGCCTTTATGTCGTCTGTCACGCTCATCGGTTTGTCTCTATGCCTCGGACTGTTCGTACACCCAGTTGGTTATGTTGTCCATTGGCTGGGAGATGGTCTTCATGTGCCAGGCCATGTGGTCTATTGTAGCCTTCAGGTCAACGAGGTCGTCTCCCGCTTTCCCTGCGTCGTGCGGCTTCTTCAAGAAAGTCTCAACCTGAGTGGCGAGCGTCATTTGCGCGCTCCACAGATCGCCCAGGTCGGTGCAGAACTGGGATAGGTCTTCGTCCATTTCGTCGGGCAGCCCCATCTCCTTGAGCTTGATGACGATACTGTGCGCCACGACGGACGCGCGTCTGGCCTGTTCGAGGGCCGGGAGCTGATCGAGGTGTCGGTCAAGCGATTCTTCTGAAGTCAATTCACGATCCTTTTCAGTTGAGGCCGACGTTGTAGTGGGTAATGTATGTCATCCAGAGGTCCTTGACGGACTCAAGCGCCGCGGGTTGGGAGTCCGAGTCCAGGTCGTTGATGTTTATGAATACATCCTTCCAGAGTTCGTCCACTTCCACCTTCCACGGGCCGTATTCCAAGCCGTGGGCGTCCCGCTGCATGGCCTCGAGATGTTCGCGTATCATCCGTACCTTGTTGCCAACGGTGCGGACGCCTATTCGATCCTGCGGTGTCATTTGACTCTACGCTCCGTAAACGGGGCCGCGATCCCGGGCCTGATGCGCTCTGCGACCCTTATCGCGTAATGGTCGGTCATTCCGGAAATATAGTCCACGACCGCCATGTCCTCTGATTTGCTTCTTTGACCGTATTCTTCCGGTATCTCGTTTCCGTTCGCGCCGAAGTGAGAGTACAACAGGCCTATTATGTCCTCGGCGGTCTTGCCCAGAACTCCGTTGGATTCAGGTAGATAGACATTGTCGAACATGAACTCGCGCAGCGTGTAGAAGGACTCACGCGCCATTTCGCTCATCCCTATCACCGGAGCTTGTCCGATGTCGGACTCGCCTGCGGCTTCCCACGATGTCTCGACGATATCGGAGACCATCGCGTCTATGCGCTGCGAGTGCGTTTCGCCCAAGGTCTCAGACACTTCGGGCGGGAGCATATCCGGCGTCAGGACGCCTGCTCTGAACGAGTCGGCGAGGTCATGGTTGAGGTAGGCTACTGCATCGGATATTCGGCATATCTGCCCTTCCAGCGAGAGATCTTCGAAGGGCCCATCTGCCAGGAAGTCGCCGCGTGGCTTGGAGTGATTCAGTATTCCCTGCCGCACTTCCCACATCAGGTTCAGGCCGTTTCCGTCCTTCTCCAGTTGCTCGACTATTCTCAGGCTTTGGCGACTGTGCCGAAAACCGCCCGGATGAAGTTCATCCATAGCGTACTCACCAACATGGCCGAACGGAGTGTGTCCCAGGTCGTGGCCCATGGCGATGGCTTCGGTGAGGTCCTCGTTCAGGTTGAGGGCGCGGGCGATGGTCCGCGCTATCTGGGTTACTTCCAGAGTGTGAGTCAGTCGGGTGGCGTAGTGGTCGCCGAGCGGAGCTATGAAGACCTGGGTCTTGTGCTTCAGACGGCGAAACG
>JAAXHY010000346.1 GCA_012270665.1 Dehalococcoidia bacterium | reverse complement strand
GACGACAGAGATGAGAAAGGGCGTCGCCTGGACTCCGTAATGGAACTGTTCCCCATCCTGTACGAGAAGCGGGGCGACCTTGCCAGCCAGATGTCGGGCGGCCAGCAGCAGATGCTGGCGCTTGGGCGCGGGCTGATGGCGGCGCCGGATGTGCTGCTGCTCGACGAGCCGACCCTGGGACTGGCCCCGATCATCGTAACCGAGGTGTTTCAGAAGGTCGCCGAGATCAGCGACAGGCTCAATACGACTATTCTGGTCGTGGAGCACAACATCAAAGGAGTGCTGGATATAGTGGACCGCGCCTACGTGCTGGACAAGGGCCGCGTGGTACACACCGGCACACCTCAGTCCATTAGAGACACGGATGTACTTACGCGCGTTTTCCTGGGAACGTACAATTCCGAGGATGAAGCGACGTAGGACGACGCGTCGTTCGCTATTTAGGCGATGAGCGGCGCCACTCCCCGGCGCGCACTTCTGCGATGCGGGCGTCCACCCTGAACGCATCGCAAATCTCAGCGGCAGACAGCCCTTCGAGGCCGGGTTCTTCGGACTCAGGTATCAGAAACCATGCCGCGAACTCCTCAGCCTGCCGTTCCTGTTTCCAACTCCACATACTGTCCAGACCGCGCATCCAGACCTGGTTGCCTACGTGTAGAAAGTGGTGGCCGAGGGCGTGAGCGAGGCTGGAACGCTCCTCGGCCTCGGATTCGGTTTCCAGGGGCAGGAAGATAACTCCGTTCACGTAGAATTCGCGGAAACGCGCTCCGCCAAAGTCCAGTCGCGCTATGGACAGGCCCTCGGACCGGAGGACCTCATGGAGGTCGTTCGAGCCATGTTCGCGGATGACCTCGGCGGCTTTATCCCTGCCCAGCATATTACCTCGACTGTCCTACCGGAGCGGTGAGTAGTCCGTCGGGTTGAGGATCGAATTGGTGATCCTGGATACCAGTGGACCATCGGCCTCGGACTCTGCCCTGACCTTGTTCCATTCTGGATCGGCGCGGAAGGAGGCCCACGCCTCCGCTCGCTGCCCCTCGTCCTCGAACGCTACGATGTAGATGAGCCGGTCACTGTAGTCGCCCACGCTTGCCGTCCAGTACCCGACGTTCTTGATGCCGTGACGCTCGAATATCCCGAGCGTGTGATTGCGGAACCGTGAGTTCAGGGCTTCCAGCTTGCCGGGCGCGGCCTCGTAAACTCGATATTCGTAGATCATGGTCTTCCTCCTGAGAGAGAGTGTGCGGTTAGATATTACACTAGGATTCGATGCAGCCGCCATTGGCGACAGTTTAACCTAGCAGGGGTCGGGTGGAACAAGTTCGTCTTCGTCGAGTGGGTACCAGAAGGCGGTGTTCTCGTCGTTTGTCTCGATGAAACAGGCAGTTTCGTCGAAGACAGCGCTCTCAAGGCCAGGTCCTTTCCTTACCCCGGCGACGACGGCGTAGGCGTCCCGTCCGGTCGCGCATCTCAGAATCCTGGCATGGTCGGTCGCCTTCAGCACATCCTCGATATTCCCAGTGTAGGACGCTTCCACCGCAACATAGAAGCCCGGGCTTGAGTTTCTCCTATCTGTAATCTCGGCAATGATGTCGGACTTGGGGAAAGTGCGCCAAGCTCTGTCTCGGAGACACAGGGCTTCCACAGCTTCAAAGTTTCTGTTGAGCATATCGTCCAATTCGTCTTTGTTCAGCAGTCTGGTTTGTATTCGGCGCATACCGCGCGGTTGTGCGAATAGCTCGGCTATCTCCACATCGTTGTTCCGGGCGGCATCAATGGCATAGTTCCCTCGGAACCGGGCGAGGTCATCGTGCTGCCGCCTGTACATACGATGCAACGCTCGGACGTCATCGTGTATCTCCGATATGTCCTGGTCTATCTTTGACGCGAAAGCGGCGAATACCGCAGGGAGGGCAAGCAGTTCCTCGGTCAAGATGGTCCGCCTGGCAGCTTCACGGAACTCCCGGTTTTCTCGCAACAACGACAGCAGGTCATCAGTTGTGTTGATAGTGGTCATGTCAGGTTCCTAATCGCTCTTGGTTATATTCGCTTATCTACCCTGGCAGGTCAAATTTAAGCTGACTTTTCGGACAAGGTAGGCATATAAATCGCTATGTGCGGAAATCTGTTCACGGCATGAATGATTATCATTCACGCTTTGACAGGATATACGGATAACTCGCGTTTGGGGTACTTGCCGCGCTTGGTGGATGGTGTTGTGACAGGAGACCGCACAATAAGACGCTCTAGTGATATAATGGGAGCGCTATGCCCGCAGCGCCGAAAAAACGTGGTCGAAAGTCCTCCGGTACAGGGGACCGCCTCTCCATGGCGACCGAGAACTACCTGCTGTCCATATTCCGGCTCAACGAGCAGGGCACGCGCGTAACTCTCACGATCCTATCCGAGCACCTCAAGACCCTTCCGACGGATGAGGGTCTGGGGACGTCGCTGCCTTCTGTCGGCGGGATGATAAGGCGCATGGCGCGCGAGGGTCTGGTCGAGACGAAGGTGAACAAAGAGGTGGTGCTCACCAATAGCGGGCGCAAGGCGGCGGCGAGCGTGGTCCGACGGCATCGCCTCGCCGAGAGGCTGGTCGTGGACTTGCTCGGCATGGACATGCAGGTGTCTCACGTGGAGGCTCACAGGCTGGAGCACGCCATTTCGCCAAACCTCGAAGCTCGTATCGTGGCTGTACTCAACAATCCCGAAACCTGTCCCTTCGGACACCCGATACCCGGCAGCGGCTACAAGCCGAACAAGAACTCCACCTCTTTGGACACGGCGGTCGAGGACTCGGATCTGATAATAGACTCGGTGCCTGAAGACGACCAGGCACTGCTAGAATACTTCGTGGAGAAGGGCATACTCCCCGGCCAGAAGGTTCGCGTCAACGAAGCTGCCGAGACCAGAGGGGTTATCACCCTGGACTGTGGAGAGAGTGAGGTCGTCTTCAGCTACGACATAGCGGCCAAGATCCGTGTCTATCCGGCATAGTAGTTCTTAGTCGTCAGTTTTCAGGGGATTGCG
>JAAXHY010000447.1 GCA_012270665.1 Dehalococcoidia bacterium | reverse complement strand
AGGACACCTACCTGTTCAACGACACCGTCCGCGAGAACATCCGGCTCGGACGCCAGAACGCCACCGACTCCGAAGTTGAGGAGGCCGCAAAGCAGGCGAACGCGGTCGAGTTCATCGAGTCCTTCCCGGACGGCTACGACACCCGTGTCGGAGAGAGAGGTATGCAGCTTTCCGGGGGACAGCGGCAGCGTATTGCCATAGCGCGCGCCATCCTCAAGAACGCGCCGGTGCTGATCCTCGACGAGGCGACGTCCCATCTGGACGCCATCAGCGAGGCGACCGTTCGCGACGCGCTCACGCAACTGATGAAGGGCCGGACGACCGTCGTGATCGCACACAGGCTCTCCACCATTCGTGAGGCCGACAACATCCTGGTGCTCGATGAGGGCCGGGTGGTAGAGCAGGGGACGCACCTGCAGCTCCTCGACCTCGGCGGACTGTACGCTCAGCTTGTCTCAGCCCAGATGGTCGGACAGGAGAGGCTGTCTCCGTCGAGGCATTCGTCTGGGACTTGATCGGCGTCCCTGCCAAGATCGCTGAAGCTCTAATCAATCAGTCCTGATTGAGAAGATCGTCGTTCTGGTCGGGAACCCCATGGCTAGCAGTATCGTTCCCTTGTCAGTTGAGAACTGCAAACCAGACAAGAACACCCCGGTAATGGTCCTGAACGGCGGAGTCATGAGTGCAGAACACGTTGGTGGACTATTCCAGACCGGAATCTTCTGCGTGGCGTCATACGGTATCTCGCGCCTCTCCCTAGGTTCCATGTTCCCTGGCCTCTGTACTCCTGAACCGTCAGGATGCGTTATGGACACGTTTGTGGGCGCGGGCGCCCCACGAGACCAATATAGCGGGTAGGGTAAGTATTGAGGGTAGGTCACTTTCCTATTGCAATTCCGCAACTTTGGCGTCAAGATGTAAGCTGGAAGGGATTGAATCCGACGGATCCTTCCAATGACACAACGTAAAGGAGATTTAAACATGGGCACAATATCCGTGAACCGGCTGGCGGGGCTGTCCCTCATATTCGGTCCGATAATCGCCTTCGTCTTCTTTCTCATAGAACCGGGTGGACTGCTGATAGACAGCGC
>JAAXHY010000128.1 GCA_012270665.1 Dehalococcoidia bacterium | reverse complement strand
GCCGAACAGGCCGGACTGGATCCCTCCGTCCGCGAGCGCACAGACGCTCTCGACTCGCTGGGCAATACAACCGCGGCGACCGGCAAGGGCTTCGCCATAGGATCGGCGGTTCTGACGGCTCTCGCGCTGATGGCGGCCTACTCTGAGGTCACCGGCGTCGAGATATTCAATCTGACGGAAACCAAGGTCCTCATGGGACTGCTGCTGGGCTCCCTGATGCCCTTCCTGTTCGGCGCGCTGACGATGCAGGCCGTAGGTCGCGCCGCCAACGCCATGGTCCAGGAGGTCAGGCGGCAGTTCCGCGAGATTGCGGGGCTGCTCGAAGGCACAACCCCCGCGGATTACACCCGCGCAGTCGACATCAGCACACAGGGCGCGATGAGAGAGATGGTACTTCCCGGCATCATTGCCGTGCTCGCCCCCATAGTCGTGGGAGTCATACTCGGCGCCGAGGCGCTCGGCGGCCTGCTGATAGGATCTATCGCCTCCGGTTTCCTGCTCGCCATCATGATGGCCAACGCCGGCGGAGCCTGGGACAACGCCAAGAAGTACATCGAGGCGGGCAACCTGGGCGGCAAGGGCTCGGAGACTCACGCAGCTGCGGTCGTCGGCGACACAGTAGGCGACCCGTTCAAGGACACCTCCGGCCCGGCGCTGAACATCCTCATCAAGCTCATGAGCATCGTGGCTCTGGTCTTCGCTCCGCTCTTCTTATAGCCTAAAAGAGTTTATTGGTTTACAGTGGCAAGGAAACCCAAGCCGCTGTAAACTGATATTCGACCCAGCCGTTCACGTGCCCAGGTGGCGAAATGGCAGACGCGGTGGACTTAAAATCCGCTATCCTTACGGGTGTGGGGGTTCGAATCCCTTCCTGGGCACCACTGCTCCCTCCCTAATGGCGACAAGACTCAATCCCATTTGGGATTACGCGCGTAATCCATAGAGAACGGCGCGCCGCCGAACCCTGAGCGCCGGAATGTGAAATGCGCTTCCCCTGGGCCAACATACTACTGCTCACATTCTTGGCCCTGGAATTGATTTCCGGATTCCTAGGCCTGACTTCCGGCTCTGAGAACCGCGCAATTCATATGCAGTTGCATCGCATAGCCGGGTACGGAATCCTGATTACATTGATATGGAAGACCGCGAATGTCCTCCGATCCATGAAGTGGCCCCGGCCTGGTTCAGCCCGATTCGCCTCGATTAGCCTGTCGGCGCTGCTCGTCGTCTGCCTAGCGACCGGAGTAGCGTGGTCCCTAGTCGGACCCTACCAGTGGTGGATATTCAGTGGAGTCAGTTGGCACATCTATGTCGGCGCGGCGATAGTCCCGCTGCTGCTGTGGCACGCCTGGTACATGATCCGGGAATTCCCAATCGGATTCTGGGCGGACAGAAGGCTTTTCCTGCGGACGGCGGGCGCATTCGCTTTGGGGCTGGCAGCTTGGCAGGTCACTGAAGGCATCGCAAGGGCCGCCGACCTCAGTGGGCGCTCTCGCAGATTCACAGGCTCATACAAGGCCAGGGACTTCTCGGGCAATGACTTCCCCCGCGTCTCATGGCTCAACGACGATCCCGACCCCATAGATGTCAGCACATGGAGATTGAGAGTGTTCGGCACTGTGAACAGGGAATTGGAACTCTCTTACCCTGTTCTGATGACGAATGTCGCAGACAGAACTGAGACGTTGGACTGCACGGGAGGCTGGCACTCCACCCAGAGATGGCGCGGCGCGGCGCTGAGAGACGTAATCGAGGAGTTGGAGCCTTCGGACGCCGCCCGCAGTGTAATCGTGCGTTCTGTTACCGGATATTACAGAAAGTTCTCGCTCGACGCCGCTCAGGACTTTCTGCTTGCGACACACGTGACGGAAGAACCGCTATCTCATGGGCATGGATACCCACTCAGGCTGGTAGCTCCAGGAAGGCGCGGTTACGAGTGGGTAAAGTGGGTGACCGAGATCGAATTCAGCGAAACGCCTCACTGGTGGCAGCCGCCGCTGCCTATCCAGTGAGGCGTTAGTTGTGCAAATCGAGCGTCGACAGACTAGGGCGACAGGGCGAGTTCGGAAAGCATCCGCTTGGTGGAGACGATATGTCGGTTCAGGCGCATCACCTTCGGATCTATGCCCATCGCCAGGCCGATTAGCTGCGGCAGGTGCAGTATGGGGATGTCTATCGGGGCCATTGGGCTGTTGGCCTTCGCCGCCTGTGGCTGGTAGCCGTCCAGGTTCAGGTGGCAGAGCGGGCATGGGGTAACCATGGCGTCCGCGCCCTTGCCCTTGGCATCCATCGTGTGGTTGGCGACCATCTTGAGCGAGTTGGTCTCGTTGATGGTGAGAATCGGGAATCCGCAGCAGAGCGTCTTGCCAGGGAAGTCAACCACCTGCGCGCCAACGGCTTCGATGACCTGCTCGAGCGCGTCCTCGCGTTCGGGATGCTCCTCGAACTTCAGCGCCGACGTGGGCCTGACGATGTAGCAGCCATAGAACGGCGCGATCCGCAGGCTGGGCAACTCCCTGACGACGAGCGACTTCAACTTGTCAATACCGATCTCTTCTACTATGACCCACAGAAGATGCTTGGGGTCGGCCGTGCCGTTGTATCGCAGCGCTTCCTCAGCGAGGTCCTCGTTGATGGATTCGCGGTATTCGTCGTCCTGAAGCCTCTCGTTGGCCTGGGACATCACGCCCTGGCAGGTAGAGCAGATCGTCAGTATGGGCAACCCCACGCGCTCCGCCATCGCGAAGGTGCGGGCGTTCAGGGTGTCCCCCAGCCTCAGGTTCTTTTCCTGGAGGACTCCGGCTCCGGTGCAGGACGCGCCCTGCATGGTTATCAGGTCGAGTTCGATGCCCAGACGCCGGCATATCTCCAGCGTGGAGGCGTAAAGTTCGGGGCAGGCGCCGCGTGACACACAGCCTGGATAAAGGGCATATCTCATCTCTTGTTCTCTACCTTATCGAAGATTCTCTGGACATTCTCCACGCCCGGGATGCTCTTGTGCACCAGGGGCGGACGCTTACCGGCGAGTTGGGCGCGAATCCCGACCGGGATCAGCTTGAGCATCTCTTTGACGTTGGTCACGCCGTGGCTCTTTACCACCAGCTTAGTCTCATCCAGCCAGCCGCTGTGTTCGACCGAATCGGCGAACGCGTTGGCGTGCCTCGCGCCGGTCGTGTTCGTGTAACCTTCCTCCATCGCGCGGTCCCTGAGCGCCATTATCCTGCCCATCGGGTCCACGCCCTTGGGACAGACCTCGACGCACTGCATACAGCGGGTGCAGTCCCAGACGCCGCCGTACTCGTTCAGCGCGCCGAGCCTTGAATTGTCGGCGTCGTCTCGCGGGTCGCGGACGAAGCGGTAAGACTTCGCCAGCGCCGCGGGTCCGAGGAAATTGTCGTCAACTTCGAGGACGGTGCAGTCCGAGACGCAGGCGCCGCACATTATGCAGGCCATCACACCTGTGAGATGCTGCATATCCTCGGCGGGGGCTATGTACTCAGTTTCGGGCTCAGGGCCTTCGGGCTGAAGCCAGGGCTGGACGGCGCGGACTTTGCTCCAGAAGGGGGCGAAATCCACGATCAGGTCTTTCTGGACTTCCAGGTTGCCCGCAGGCTCTAC
Organism: Dehalococcoidia bacterium; assembly: GCA_012270665.1. Next base: position 1,930 of record JAAXHY010000128.1, on the reverse strand, counting down.
GACTATCGGCCCGCCGTCCTTGGGCAGAGCGTGTATCAGCAAGGTATTGCACGCCAGCCCCGCCTGGCCATTGACGCGCATCGCGCAGGAGCCGCATATCGCGCTCCGGCACGAGCATCGGAGGCCAAGCGTACCGTCCATCTCTTCACGTATGCGAATCAGGCCGTCGAGGACGGTATTCGATTCCGTCATCTCGAGGGTGTATTCCTGATATCGGGGAACGGCGGGATGCGTATCCGGGTCAAATCTCCTGACTCTGAACGTTACTTGCATAGCTTTTCCTTCGGGTTATAAATGGGAGAGAATGAATGTTCAGACCGTTTTCTGAAGTACAGCGCGCGACCTAGTAGCTCCGCACCTGCGGCTCCCACTGGGTGATAACCACTGACTGGTAATCCAGCGCGGGGCCGTCCTCAGTCTGCCTGACGAGAATGTGGCGCAGCCAGTTCTCGTCATCGCGTTCCGGGAAGTCTTCGCGTGTGTGGGCGCCGCGGCTCTCTTTGCGCTCGATTGCGGATAGTGTGATGGCCTCCGCGCAGTCGAGCATGAAGCCAAGTTCCAGCGTGAATACGAGATTCGTGTTCCAGGTCTTGCCTTTGTCCGGCACATAGACGGACTGGTACCTCTCGCGCAGCTGTCGGATCGTGTCCAGAGCAGACCCCATCCCGGCCTGGTTGCGATACACCGCGAGGTGGTCGTTCATGGCCGTCCCCATGTCAACCCTGATCTGGCCGAACATATCCTCACTCTTGGGGTTTTCCATCAGTCGCTGGATATGCGCCTTCTCACCATCCGCCGCGGAGTCATCCAGGTCCTTGTGTTCCTTGGACTTGGCGAGTTCAGCCGCGTGCTCGCCGGATCGCCTTCCGAATACCAGAGTATCGAGTAGCGAGTTCGCGCCAAGCCTGTTCCCGCCGTGTACGCTGACGCAGGCCACCTCTCCGGCGGCGTACAGACCGGGAAGGGGTGTCTGACCGTCCACGTCGGTCTTCACGCCGCCCATCTGATAGTGCATACCCGGGCGTATCGGCACCGGCTCCTCAAGCAGGTTCACGTTGGCGAAGTCTCGCGCTATGTCCAGTATCTGTGTGAGGCGTTCGCGGATCAAGGGCTCGCCGAGATGCCGCAGGTCGAGCATCACACAACCGTCAACTCCCCTGCCCTCGTTTATCTCGGTCTGCTCCGCCCTGGAAACAACGTCGCGGGAGGCAAGTTCCATCATGTTGGGCGCGTACCGCTCCATGAAACGGTCTCCTTCCGAGTTCAGCAGGTGAGCGCCTTCGCCCCGCGCGCCCTCGGTTATGAGAACACCGCTGCCCTTCAGCGTCGTTGGGTGGTACTGCACCATCTCCATGTCCATGAGGGGAGCTCCCACGCGGTAGGCCAGTCCCATGCCGTCGCCTGTGCAGATGAGGGCGTTGGTGGACGGCTCGAAGACTCGTCCGAGGCCGCCGGCGGCCATGATTACCGCCTTGGCGCGAATGACGTGTATATCGCCAGAGCGTATCTCCATGACTACGGCCCCGGCGCACTCCCCGTCTTCGACCAGTATTTCCAGGACGAACCATTCTTCATAGACACGCACGCCGGCACGCATTATCTGCTCATAGAGCACGTGAAGAAGGGCCTGTCCCGTGAAGTCCGCCACGAAGAAGGTGCGGGCCTTGCCCTGTCCGCCGAACGCGCGCGTGCCTAGTCGCCCATTCTCATCCCTGCTGAAGGTGACTCCGTAGTGTTCCATCTGGATGACTTCGGAGCCTGCCTCGCGGCACATGACCTCGATGGCGTCCTGGTCGCCGAGATAGTCGGAACCCTTGACGGTATCGTAGGCGTGGTCGTGCCAATCGTCGCCCGCATGTTCGAGGGCGGCGTTTATGCCGCCCTGCGCGGCGTTGGAGTGGCTTCGGACGGGGTGGACTTTGGATATGAC
>JAAXHY010000237.1 GCA_012270665.1 Dehalococcoidia bacterium | reverse complement strand
GCATCGCGCTCGATCCCGACGAGAACGTGTACGTAGCGGACACCCGCAACCATCGAATCCAGAAGTTCACGAAGGACGGCGAATTCCTGATGGAGTTCGGCGGCTACGGCTCAGCCGAGGGCGAACTCAATATGCCCTGGGGCATCTGCGTGGACGAACTCGGCGATGTCTATGTCGCGGACTGGCGCAACGACCGGGTTCAGAAGTTCACCGCCGACGGCGAGTTCATCTTCAGCATCGGCAGGTCGGGCGCCAGCGAGGGCGAATTCAACCGCCCGTCCGGCGTAACGGTGGACGAGCACGGCGATATATACGTCGCGGACTGGGCGAACAGCCGCGTTCAGCTATTCAGGCCGGACGGCGTCTTCGTCGAGCTCTTCCGAGGAGACGCGACCCTCTCTAAGCAGGCTCTCCACTACATGAGGTCGAACGTCAAGGCTCTCAGGCTGCGCGAGATGGCGTCCATCGAGCCGCAGAAGCGCATCCGCTGGCCTGTGTCCGTGCGCGTCTACGACCACATGATGTACATAGCCGACTACGGCTCCGACCGCATTCAGATATACAAGAAAGAGGCCTACCCGCTTGGGCCGGACGAAATTACAGAGCCTCAAAGGTCGCCCACGCTGTACACCCAGTTCTGACCCCTATCACAGGGCGCCCCAAAGGGGGCGTTGAAAGTCTAATCGGACGCCGGCCCTGTCTCGCCAGTCGACTCGTAGTCATACGGCCCGCCGTGCCATTCCCTATACAACTGTCGGAATTCCTTTATCGCCTCAGCGGGAGAGTGCTTGAGGAATGCCTGGTAGATTTCCTCCTCGGTCACCGGACGGCGCTCTGACATGTGCAGCAGGAACAACTCCCGTATAGCCGCTCCCATCGCTTCTTTGCCGAGCGCCTCGAACAGGTTGAGCAGGAGATACGCCCCCAAGCTGTAGTTGCATATAGGAAACGATACCCCGGGCCTGCTGGTGCGCTCATTCAACTCTTGGATGCTCTCAATTCGCTTATCGAGGCAGTTCCACGCCACTAGATTCCAGGCCGTGGGCTTCCGGTCTTCGAGACTCTGGATGCCAACCCGGTCGTTGGTGTACGAGAACATGAACTCCGCCCCGCCTTCTATTAGCCATCCGGGCCCCAGTCCGCCTTTGAAGTAGTAGTGAGCGACCTCGTGATATATAGCGCCCCTGTCAATGTCACTCGGGCGTGGCTCGTATCTGGTGACGATAATGAATTTCCCCCAGTGACTTCCTCCTCCAATTCCGTAGTCTATTCCGGGTCCGATGATAGGAACCACGAGGATGACCTGATCGGTGGGGAATGGCGCTTTGATGAACCCTTCGGTGGCGCGGACGGCGTCTTCCAGCATTTCGACCAGGTTCTCCTCAAGGGGAAAGTGAGTGGGCTGGAATGCCCAGAGATTGACTTCGCCGGCCAAGGGCAGCGAGATAGTCGAGGACTGCGCATGGTAGTCTTGGACAAGATCATCGTACAATTCCTGTGAGGTGCCACGTATTCTCGGCAAGACCTGCAGCAGCGCCATCTCTTCGTCATCTAGGCCGTCGGCGAACCACGGCGCATTATCCAGGTCTTCAAACATCTCCTGATCCATAGACCCAAGAGCGGCAAGTAGCGGTATGTTCCATTGATCTGCATCGTCCGCTAGTCCTTCCGCTGGCTGGACGATCTCCAGCAGTCGTCGGGCGGTCTCTGGTGCGACTTTATGCAGACCGTAGAGCGCCTCGAATTCATCTACTGTGATGTCGTCCGCAATCCAGGAATAGCCCGCCACAACCTCGGCCAATGCCACACTCCTGTACGCCATGTGGTCTATGTTGCCGAGCGCCCAACGTTCATCTACTGTGATGTCGTCCGCGATCCAGGAGAAATCCGCCACAGCCTTGGCCAATGCCACACTCCGGTACGCCATGCTGTCTATGTAGCCGAGCGCCCAACGTTCATCTTCTGTGAACCCGTCCGCAATCCAGGAATAGCCCGACACAACATGCGCCAGCCCTAGGTCCTTTTCCACTATGCCGTTTATGTTGCTGAGTTTCCAACGTTCATCTTCTGTGAACCCGTCCGCAACCCAGGAATAGCCCGCCACAACATTCGCCAGCCCTAGGTCCTTTGCGGCTATGCCGTTTATGTCGCTCAGAGCCCCCTCTTCCTGGGGTGTGATGTCGTCCGCAACCCAAGAATAGCTTGCCACTACCTCAGCCAACTCTAGGTCCTTTGACGCTATGCCGTTTATATTGATGAGTTCCCACCGTTCTTCTTCTGTAATGTCGTCCGCAATCCAGGAGTAGCCCGCCACAACATTCGCCAGCCCTAGGTCCTTTTCCACTATGTCCTCTATGTTGTTGAGCGTCCACCCATCATCTTCTGTGAATCCGTCCGCGATCCAAGAGTAGCCCGACACGACCTCGGCCAACCTTAGATCCTTTGATGAGATGTCTTCTATGTATCTGAGCGCCCTCGTTTCGTGTTCCGTGATGTCGTCGGCAATCCAGGAGTAGTCCGACACAACCTTAGCCAGCCCTAGGTCCTCTGACGCTATGCCATATACGTAGCCGAGCGCCCGCTCTTCGTGTTCCGTGATGTCGTCGGCAATCCAGGAGTAG
>JAAXHY010000113.1 GCA_012270665.1 Dehalococcoidia bacterium | reverse complement strand
CCGAGTAAGGCGTCTGTCGTATCAGGAGACAGCGTAAGAGACAGCCGACCCGCGTACCGCGCCGCCCGCAGTATTCGAGTCGCGTCATCCCGAAAGCTGTCGGGATGCAGTATCCGCAGTATCCCTTCTCGTAGGTCAGCCACTCCGCCTAGCGGATCGAACAGATCTCCCCAGTCCGCCTCTGACAATGAGACGGCCATCGCGTTCACCGAGAAGTCGCGCCTGGCCAGGTCTTCATCCAGTGTCCCCGGCCGCACAACCGGCAGACTGCCGGGCGCAGAGTAGCTCTCGGCACGTGCCATGATGAGGTCGAAGCCGTGACCCCCAACCCTCAGCGCAACGGTGTTGAACTGCGACCGCTTGACGATATCGCCGCCCACCCGACACGCTATGTCGTCGAACGTCTTGGCGTCGGCCCCAACCAGAGTCATGTCCAAGTCAGGCGATACGCTCGTTCCGTTGATAAGATCACGGACCAAGCCCCCAACCAGATACGGCTCCACCTCGCAACGCTCAGATGCCTCGGCAACGGCGCGGACGGATTCGAGAACATCGGACTCCATGCCCGACACCATCAGATCGGAGACGTTATCCATGCTTGTCCCCGTTTGAGGTTTGAGTCTAACGAGACGACCCGCTACGGCAGCTTCCGCTTGAATTCCTCGGCCCCCGACTGCGCCCACGCCGGCCAGCCCGTCATCAGGAACTTCACGCCCTTCTCGATGTAGTCCTCTACGTTGGCGTCGGTCGCCAGCGCCCCCGGATTTCGACCCGCGGCGGCTATCTTGGCGAGCGCGCCGTCAATCGTGGAGGTGACTTCAGGGTGTCCGAGTTGGCCGATGTAACCCATGGACTGCGCGAGATCGCTGGGCGCGACGAAGAACACGTCAATGTTGTCAACTTCGAGTATCTCGTCCAGGTTGTTTACTGCCACGATGTCCTCTATCAGAACGATTAGCAGGCTCTGGTCATTGGCCTCGGCGAAGTAGTTGTCAACACCATAGCTCTGGCGGCTGCCATACATTCCGCGCTCGCCAATCGGCGCGAACTTACCCGCGCTCACCACCGCTTCCGCCTCTTCCTTAGTGTTCACATGTGGCACCACGATGCCCTGCGCGCCCACGTCTAGGGTTCGGTATATGACACCGGGTATGTTCAGGTTGACTCTGACTACCGAGGTCATGCCCCAGATGTCCGCCGCCCTGGTGAGATCCGGGATGTCCTTGAAGTCCACCGGCCCATGTTCACCTTCTATCCAAACGCCGTCGAAGCCTAATGGCCCAAGCCAGTCTACTATGTCCGGCGTCATGTGCCCGGACAGGACGACCGACACCTCTCCCCTGTTCAGTTTAGCCTTGACCCTATTTTCTCGCATGGACGCCAACGTGACACCTCTTCTGTCGCTTGGATTGATACCTCAACCGGAGTTATTCGGTAGGCCAATTATAGATTCGCCCCCAGACGATGGTCAATCTGGCAGAACCTTCAAACGCGGCTGTCGTATAATCCCATCCATTGATCCCCACTCTCGAACCGGAAGGAACGAAATTGGCCTCAGACCATAGCTACTGCCACAGGTGTGGAAACAGGATGGGGGAACGCAGCGTCAACGGCGCGCTCCGGCCCACGTGCGACTCGTGCGGCGCGGTTGTGTTCTTCGATCCCAAGCTGGCCGTAGTGGTGGTCGTATCGCGTGAAGACAAGATCCTCATGGTCAAGCGCGACATCGAGCCGATGATGGGGCGCTGGAGCTTTCCATCCGGCTATGTGGATCGGGGCGAGGTCGTCGAGGAAGCCGCGGCGCGTGAGGTGAGAGAGGAAACCAACGTCGAGGTGCAACTGGATAGGCTGCTGGGCGTGTATTCGAGCAGGGGGACGCCTGTCGTCCTGGTGGCGTTCGCCGCGAGCGTACAGCGCGGGATCGCGGAGGCAGGGGACGAGACCCAGGCAGTCGACTGGTTCCCATCCGAGGAACTGCCCCAACTGCCATTTCCCCACGACGACGCGATAATGCGAGACTGGCGCGACGGCGCAGGCTAGACCGAAACCAGCCCTTCAGCCTCCCAGACCGCGTTCAGAACATAGTCGGGACACACAGACCGATCTCCCATTCCCGTCCCAGACACATCCACGCGATCTATGAGCGTATTGTCGAGGTCGAACAGGACCGCTGTGATTGGTCGTCGGCCATTGGCAACTGGGTCTCCAGGCGATGCAGGCGCGCCTATATTAAATCTTCCGGCAGCCAAGCGCGCTTGAAGATACCGAATCGGATCGAATCGGAATCCGACGACGATTCCACTGATACCAACTCCCAGCCCGCGTCGCCCATACGGTTCAGCAGTTCGGTGTTGTACTTCACGGCGTCCGCCCTTGAGTTGAGCTTGATTACCTCATACTCCCATATGGGCAGGTTAGACTCATATTCCATGCCGTCAATATAGTCTAGCTGCACCAGGTCTTCGCCGGAGACCTCGGCCCACCCGTCCTCCGGCAGCGACGAGTCGCATATGTCGCATTTGGTCGCGGGGTCGAGCGAATACTCACCGCACTCTGGGCAGAAGATTATACGCATTTCGCAGCCGCCTGAAGTTTCTCCAAGTATCCGTGCAATTCCTCATAATACATTCTACACACGCGGAGACATTTCAGATAGGCGAGGAACGCTGAGCATTCACCCGTATTTGGAGTGGTTTCAAGTTATGGGTTCGCAGCCTGGGGCGCCCTAACTTATTTCTCGCCGCATTCACCAAGTATCGCGCTCCGAACGGGTCATCAGTCGTCGCCACTGGCCAGAACCCACACAGCTATCACAGACAGGAGCGCTATTCCGGTAAACCCGATGCCCCATGCCAGCCTGCCCTCGAAGACGTCCAGAATGCCCCCTATGAACACTGGGCCCAGCGTTCCACCCATGAATCCGAGAAACGCCTGGACGGCCATCGTGGAGCCGAGTCTCCCAGGCGGAGCTGTCTCCGTCAACGCGGTAGAGTATATGGATGAGTCCGCTGAAATCGCCCATCCCAGTATGCAGGCCAGGACGACGATCAATATCCACGGCGCTGCTATGACCCATCCAATCACCAGGCTGCATACGCCGCTCAGGATGAATATCCCGCCCGCGCTCACAGCCCGCCCGAAGCGGTCCGAAATCGCGCCGCCCATCACCGGACCCACCGATCCCACGCCCAGCGCGATACCACCGACCGTCGCGGCTGTCACCGCCGCTCTCTCAACATCCGTTCCCCTGTACACGAGCGCGGCTGCCAGAAGCGCGGGCAGCCAAACCCTAACCGCGTACAACTCCATCGCGTGCAGCGAGTAGCCGATGATGTATTTGCGCGGACGCGGATCCGAGAGAACGCCTAGCTGAAGCCTGCCGCCGGAACTGGAGTCCGGGTCGTGCGCGCTTCTGACCAGTAGCAGAATCATAGGGATTGTGGCTATGGAGGCGAGAGACAGGATGAGATAAGCCGCCCTCCAGTCGAGATGATTCATAAGAGCGCCCGTAGCCAGGAGAGATACGGCGTTCGCGGTGTAGAAAGCGGTGACGTACAACCCCATCGCCGCGCCGCGGCCCGAATCTGGAAACTCCTGCGATATTATCCTCAGGCCGGGCATATATATGCCCACAAGCCCAATGCCCGCGAGAAACCTGAGCGCGGACGCGACTATCGGCTCGAACGCCGCAAGTGGAAACAGCAGGTTACCCACGACCGTCACCAGCGCGGACGTAAGGAAGACCCATCTGGTCGGCAGCCTGTCGGTGAGCGGCAGCACGAGCAGGGCCGATAGCGCGTAACCGGCGAGGTAGGCCGAGAATATGACGCCCGCGCTGGCGTTGCCGATCCCCCACTCGTTCTGAATGAGCGGCAGGGCGGCGACATAGCTGGAAAATGGCAGCAGCGCCGTCAGAAGCATGACGCACATGGCGATCAGCCAGCCGATCCGGCCCGCCCCGGCGTGTGGAAGCATCGTCTTCAGGCGGTCCCCTATCAACTGTACACCTATCGAATTCTGGAGAGAATCTGTCTCGCCGCCGCAAGCGTCACTTCGTCGTCGGTCAGGGACAGGACCTGTTCCAGGTCCGCCTCAGCCCTGCTGGCGCTTCCAAGAATCAGGTGTATCTGGGCGCGAGTCAGCAGCAACTCCACGCTCTCCGGTTCGAGCGTCAGGGCGATGTCCAGATCCGCGAGAGCGGACTCTCCATCCGACATTTCCAGATAAACCCTCCCACGGTTCACGTAGGCGTCCGTGAGGCCGGGCGCCAGTTCGACCGCGCGAGTGAACTCCAGAATCGCCTGATCCTCGATTCCGCTCATGGCGAACACAACGCCCTTGTAGTTATGGGCCAGCGCGTAGTCAGGGTCAATCTCCAAAGCCTTGTTGATGTCCGCGAGTCCGCTTGAGACACCACCTAAAGCGAGTTGGGCGAATCCCCGACGCGCGTATGCCTCCGCGCTGTATGGGTCTTTGCGAACTACCGAATCGAATACCCTGTATGCCTGTTCAAAGTGGCCGTCCTCGATCAGCCGGACTCCCCTGTCCATTTCGAGGACCGAATCCGCGTCGAAAGAATCCTGTCCGCTTCCACAGGCCCCCCAGACGAGAGCCAGGATAGCGACCGCCCCGATAAGAGGTGTCCTGGCAGCGCTATGTATCACGCCTTACGGAGTCCAGATTGGCTAGTCGTATTCATCCATGTTTCCCCAAGATGACACCCGCAAAGGAGTAACCCGAATGACCGGAGCGTCGTCGGTCAGTAGCCGTAGGTATTGTGGATACTTGGACCTCAGCGCCACAATCGCGCGGTTCCGCTCGGCTTCTTGCAAGTCGAGAGTCGCGTTGGCCGTGATCATCACATAGCCCAGTTTGCCCCAATCCTCATCATATTCATCTACCAGGAAGGACACCTGTGGGTTTTCGAGGATGTTCCTGACTCGTCGCAGCCTGAGATGGGCCACCGACTTGGGCTTGGAGTCAAGCCCGATATAGATGTAGCCGCCCAAAAGCTCAAAGCAGACTGGCACGACATTCGGCTGCCCTTCATCCGACGCGGTTCCGAGTCTCGCTACCCGCGCTCGCCTCACGAACTGCGTCTCTTCATCAGTCAGCGTATCGCGCGGCATTCGCTCCTACTTCGGCTACCAGATGCGACGTCGCCGGACCGCGCGAATCTGCCGTAGCCCGGATCCGGGAAGTGCCCCGACGCGACGACCGTGCCTTCGCTCTCGAGTCTGTCCAGTATCGCGTGCCTGGTCTCACGCGCGAGGTCGGGATCGGTGTCGAACACCGGGCTCCAGTCGGTGTACTGCGCCCGGGCGGGTGAATGAGCCACGTCTCCCAGTACGAAGGCCCTCTCCCCGTCTGATGAGACCATTATCGAGATGTGGCAGGGCGTGTGACCCGGAGTGGGCAGCGTGGTCAGCTCGTCGGTGACGCTGTACTCGCCTTCTATCAGATCGAGTATGTTGAGTCCCTCCAGCGGCATCATCTGCTCGTCAACGTGCGGCGCCTGCGCTCTGACTTCCGGTTGAGTCCAGTGGTCCCAGTCCTCCCTGCTGACGAGGTAGCGCGCGTTTGGAAAGGTGGGACTTCCGTCCGGCACCGAAACTATCTCGACGCTGCCCACCGCCAGTCTTGCGCCTGCCATGAGTCTCCTCCCTGAAAGTAGCCAATACTAGGTGGCCGATATTCTAACACGCTTTGTCCACGCTTAATCGGCTTGACACTGGACGGCGCGAGGCTATGATTACGATTAAGCATCAACACCTAGGAGCGTCATATGAGCGACCGGAACGCAGACTACATCATCCGGGGCGGCCTGGTCGTCCGCGGAACCGGAATAACCCGCGAGAACATCATCGTCAAGGACGGCAGGATTCAAGCGGACGACGGCCAGTATAGGGACGCCGACGCCGGTCGCATAATAGACGCCTCCGGTCTCTATGTCATGCCAGGAATCGTGGACGCTCACAACCATCCCGTCTATGCGGACAGGATAGAGACGTTCTCGCTCAGCGCGGCGTTCGGAGGGATAACCACCGTGATCCCGTTCATAGCCAACAGGCGACGCGAGGGCGTCGAGGGAACCGTGTCGGACATGATACGCGAGTTCAAGGAAGAGGCCGCCGAAACATCCTACCTGGACTACGCGATCCACGCCATTCTGCTGGGCGACGATGACGTTGAGGAGCAGGTGCCCGAGATGATGGACATGGGCGTCATCTCCTTCAAGATGTACATGACCTACCCACGGCGTGGCATGATGATGCCGGACGACCGGATGCTCAAGGCGATGGAACTCGCCTCAGAGCGTGGCGGCATAGCGATGGTTCACGCCGAGAATGGCTACTGCATTGATTACCTGGTGGACAGGGCAATCGCCGAGGGCAACACCGGACGGGAACACTACGCGCCCTCCCAGCCGCGGGTTCTGGAGATAGAGGCCGCGAATCGCGCCGCGACCTATGCCCAGGTGACGGACTGTCCGCTCTACATAGTCCACCTCTCGGCGAGGGAGATGATACCCGTCCTGGAACGCTTCCGGGACGAGGACATGCACCTGTTCGGGGAAACCTGCCCGCAGTATCTTGACCTCACCAACCAGAAGATGCTCGACTTCGGCGCGCTCGCCAAGATAGGCCCGCCCCTGCGCGAACGCGAGGATAACGAGGCGATGTGGCGCGGCCTGTCCTCTCACCTCATAGACACCATCGCCAGCGACTTCTGTGGACACAAGAAGTCCCAGAAGGCGTCCTATGACCACGAGACCGACCCCGACGAGGAACGCTCGATCTTCGACGCCACGTTCGGCGGCAACTGGGCGGAGCAGATGCTCTGCGTGGCCTACCAGGAGGGCGTGAACATGGGCCGGATAACACTGCCCCGGCTGGTGCAGGTGATGTGCGAGAACCCCGCTAAGATATTCGGAATCTACCCTCAGAAGGGTTCGCTCGACCCGGGCGCGGACGCCGACATCGTGCTGTTCGACCCGTCGGTGAAGCATACTCTATCCGCCGAGGCGCAGCACTGCATAGCCGATTTCACCATGTTCGAGGGCAAGGAGGTGACCGGACAGCCCGTCCTTACCATGCAGCGCGGCGAGATAATCGTCGAAAACGGCATGATGCGGCGTCCGAAGGGCCGGGCTAACTTCCTCGCAGGAAATCCCAACTTGGCCGCCTACTCCCAAACTGGTCACAAGGTAATGTAGAATCTCTGAAAGCGACGGTCAACAATCGAGTTCACATACGGAGACACGCCTTGACCACCACACAAGAAAACA
>JAAXHY010000404.1 GCA_012270665.1 Dehalococcoidia bacterium | reverse complement strand
TGCTTCTCCATGTACTCGGACATATCCAGCCGTACCATGTTCTGCTCGTCATCGAAGAGGTATTCGGCGAGCGAGCGCGCAAGTTCCGTCTTGCCCACCCCCGTCGGTCCGAGGAATATGAAGCTGCCGATGGGCCGCTTGGGGTCCTTGAGTCCGGCGCGCGCGCGGCGCACCGCGTCTGAGACCGCGACTATCGCCTCCTCCTGGCCAATGACGCGCTCGTGCAGCCGTTCCTCCATGTGCAGCAGCTTTTCGGCCTCGCTTTCGAGCAGGCGGTCAACCGGGATTCCCGTCCAGGTGGCGATTAGTTTGCCGATGCGCTCGGGGGTGACTACCATGTCCATTTCCGCCTCTGACGTCTGGGATCTGAGTCTCTGATGTTCGTCCTCCAGACGCAGGCACTCGGAACGCAGTCGCGCGGCCTGTTCGTATTCAGCGCGCTGGGATGCCGCCATCTCCTCGTCCTGGAGCCGCTGGATGCGCGTCTCCGTCTCGACAAGATCCGATGGCCGCGCCTGGGCATCAATGCGCAGACGCGACGCGGACTCGTCTATAAGGTCAACTGCCTTGTCCGGTAGGAGACGGTCAGATATGTAACGCTGACTGAGGTTCACAGCGGCCTCGACGGCCTCGTCGGTTATCTCCACCTTGTGATGCGCTTCGTATTTGGGCCGCAGTCCCTTCAGCATCTCCACGGCGGTTTCCGCGTCCGGCTCTTCGACCAAGACAGGTTGGAAGCGCCTTTCTAACGCCGCGTCCCGCTCGATGTAGCGGCGGTACTCGTCCTCCGTGGTCGCGCCGATGGCCTGGAGTTCTCCGCGCGCGAGCGCCGGCTTCATCATGTTGGATGCGTCAATCGAGCCTTCCGCCGCCCCCGCCCCGACGACAGTGTGGAGCTCGTCAATGAACAGGATTACCTCTCCCTGCGCCTCGCGTATCTCGTCCATGACGGACTTGAGGCGTTCCTCGAACTCGCCCCTGAACTTCGCGCCGGCCACCAGCGCGCCCATGTCCAGAGCTAGAACACGCCTATCCCTGAGTTCTTCGGGCGCATCACCTGAGACGATGGACTGGGCGAGTCCCTCGGCGACGGCGGTCTTACCGACACCCGCTCCACCTATCAGCGCCGGGTTGTTCTTGGCGCGGCGGATGAGGGTCTGCATGACGCGGTGTATTTCGACCTCACGCCCGATAACGGGGTCGAGCTTCCCGTCAGTGGCAAGCTCAGTCAGATCAATCGTGTAACGCTGGAGCGCGCCGTACCGACTCTCGGCTCTTTCGTCGGTCACCCTGTGAGAGCCGCGTACCTTCTGGAGGGCCTGATAGACCCTCTCGGTATCTATGCCGAACTCCCTTAGCGCGTAGGCAACGGGGCCGCCCTCCTCCTGGGTCAAGGCTATCAGCAGGTGCTCGGAACTGACGAACTCGTCGTTGAAGCGGTCGGCCTCCGCCTTCGCGCGGGACAGGGCGCGCTCTGCCCTGGGAGTCATGAATACCTGGTTGGACTCCTGCGCCAGCTTTGGCGCGCTTTCCAGAAGCGCGTGAAGCCGCGTGCGCATAGTGTCCGCCGGAGCTCCCAGTTCGTTCAGCATGGCGGCCGGAACGCCTTTCTCCTGTTGGAGGAGGGCCATCAGAATATGCTCGGCGTCCCACTGGGCATGATGGTAGCGGCGCATTATCTCCTGCGACTCGCGGAGCGCATCGCGCGCCTGTTCGGTAAAGTTCTCTGGACGTAGTACCATAGATCAATTCCTCGTTCGTCAATCTTCAGTGTTTGGTTATCGAATGCCAGTTATCAGAATATATGCTCATATTATAGCAATAGAATTGATATGATACAACTCAATTTAG
>JAAXHY010000469.1 GCA_012270665.1 Dehalococcoidia bacterium | reverse complement strand
CAGGAGGCGACGGCGCGCTTCATCTCCAGGCACCTGTACAACTACTTCGTCGCGGACGAGCCGCAGGTGCCCGCGTGGTCGGTCGAACCACCGCAGGATCCGGACGCGATAGACACGCTGGTCAAGGCGTACTTCGACAGCGACGGCGACATGAGACACATAATGCGGACGCTGTTCAACTCGGACTTCTTCAAGGACGCGATGTTCAAGAAGGTCAAGAGTCCGACCGAACTTGTAGCGGGCGTGCTCAAGCTGGGCGGTTCGCTGGGCGATATACCCCAGCCTCAGATGACCGCCTTCACGCAGGCCACCACCCTGATGGGACAGATGCTCCTCAATCCGCCGACGGTGGAAGGCTGGCACACCGGCAAGGAGTGGATAGATGGCGGCACGCTGAACGAGCGCATCAATTTCGCGGTGCAGCATCTCGGCGATCTCGGGAAGCCCGGCGTACAGGACATAATCTTGCGTCTCGGAGGCAGCGAACTTTCGCCGCGGGAGTTCACCGAAGCGTGTCTCGACCTCGTAGGTCCGGTGGATGTCGGCAGACAGACGCGCGACACGCTTATGGAATACGCCGAGTCAGCAGGCGCTCTCGACCTGAGCGACGACGATGCGAGAGTGCGGAGCGTCCCCAGAATCGTGCACATGATCCAGATGATAGTGTCCAGCAAAGAGTACCAGTTCGCCTGACTCAAGCAATTCCCCCTCTACCTTGATGGGAGAGAGCTAGGGTGAGGGTGAACCCATCAATTAAACAAGGAGACGCGAAAATGGCGACAAACGGAAAGCCCCATGTACTGGTGGTCGTGCAGCTTACGGGAGGCAACGACTTTCTGAATACACTCGTCCCGTACAACGATCCCCACTACTATGACGCGCGTCCGACGGTCGTCATTCCGCAGGACCAGGTGCTGCCCATCAACGACCAGCTGGGCTTCAACCCCAACGCCGCGCCGCTCAAGGATGTCTATGACGCGGGCAAGATGGCGATAGTGCAGGGAATCGGGTACGCCAACTCCAGCCGCTCCCACTTCAGGGCGATGGACATCTGGCACACCTGCGA